>JAMPEO010000055.1 GCA_023665105.1 Candidatus Gastranaerophilales bacterium
TTATGATGTACATTCCCCAAAAAGTTTTCAACTTGAAACTTTAAGAGAAGATTTGGAAGCAATTTCAAGCGGTCAAGATATAAAAACTCCGGAATATCTTCCTAACGGAACCGGTATATCTATACCAAAATCAATCCCTGTTCAATCTAATAAAATTGTTGTTGTTGAAGGTATGGCAACAATGTATGAAAGCATTCAAGATATATTTGATATCAAGATTTATATTGAAACAGATATTGAAATACGAAAAAAACGTTTCTTGACCAGAGCAAGTGAAGAACGTAATCAAGACTTAGAAAACGCTCTTAAACATTGGGAATACATCCTTCAAGCAGGTCAAAAATACATTATCCCATCACGTGCATCTGTAGATATGATTCTTAACGGTGATTGCAGCTTAAGTTATTTTTCTCAAATTCTTGAGTATATTCACACAATAACAAACAATTTTGAACACGAATAGAACTTAATTTCTAAATATATTATTAACCCCTAACACCTTATCATAAAGTCTTTTCAAACCATTACCATAACGATACATAAGTTCTTCCGGTAAGTTATTTTGTATATCTAAAATAAACATATCATGGACTATCAATTCTTTTATTAAGAATACAATATCTTTATTCTGAGTCCACGTTGCAGAAATTGGCTCATCAACATTTGAATATATTCTTCCAAATAAACCTTCATTATCATCGACAGCAAGAATAACAACTCTGCCATTGAAATAATTCTCTAATTTCTTAGAAAACGGATGTTCATAAACTAATCCAAAAGAACTTTTTAGTCTATCATAGCCAACAATTCTTATTTCAATATTTCTGTTATATGCATTTAACAGCTCTTTTTCAATAGACTTAAAATCCTGTGACCAAATCTCAAGATAAATTTCTTTTTTGGCAGAACGAATAATTTCAACTAATTTAGATTGTATATTATCCTCGCCATTAACCGATAAAACAGGTTCTATATAATTATCTTTAACATCAGGTAAATGTTTTTCTAAATAATCCAAATTTAAATTAAATTTGCGTTTTACTCTTTTCGTCAATTCTGTAGGCTTAATAGGTGTATATTCTACAGGTTTATCGGCCGTTGCTGTTACAATAAGCTTTTGTGTCAAGGCTTTCAAGGTATCGTAAGTTCTGGACTGAGGAATATTAGCAAGCTTGCTAACTTCATACCCCGTTGCAGGATATTTTTTTAATAATGCAAGATAAACCTTTGCCTCATAGGTATTTAGACCAATATCTTTTAAATGTTCAACCAATTTCTCCATAAAGTAATTCTAACAAATATTATAGTTCTGTGCAAATAAAATTCATATATAGTGTACAAAACACTATTTATAAATTCTCTAAAAGCACTCTACGTGTAGCTTTTACACTATTTAGTTTTGTAAAATTATTACTATAATTGACATACAGACTGTTTAAAAAACTTAAAAATGTGGAATATTACTAATGTAAGGGCTAACCTTACAGAGTGTTACACCCCACACCACTCTTAAATAAAAAAGGTATCTGGTTACTAACTAAAAACAGCAGGTGACATCATGGATACCATATACTCAAGGTTAAATCACGAAAAAATTCTGATTCTGTGTGCAAATTTAGTATTGGCAACTTCTTTTGTATTTTCACAAAATGTATTTGTACTTGCCGAAAATATCAGAATTGTAAATGGTATTGTTTCTCCACCACTAGTTAATTCTATCCAACTTGAACGAAATCTTGATAAAGTCATTATGGAAGAACAAAGTGTTAACTCTTTTGATTCATACATAAAACAAAAATATGCTAATTGTAAAATATATGATGTCGGAAAAGGAATTAAACATATTAAATTAGTAAGGTATTATCAAGGAAGACCAGTAAAACTAAACGTTATAGAAGCAGACTTAAATGTAAATCATAAAATTAAAATCGAACCGGTATTGGCCTCAACAACTCTTTCTCATAAAGCATCGATTACTGCAATGGCAAAACGTAACAATTCACTAGTAGCAGTAAACGGTGCTTTTTTTCTACCTCAAACAGGATGCCCTCTTGGAACTATGATGGTAGACAAAAAATTATACACAGGTCCTGTATTCAATAGGGTTGCGATGGGCATATTTGATAATGGTTTTGCTATGGATAGAGTAAAACTTGATGCAAGTTTAAAATTTGGCTGGGATTCAATTAAAGTTGATAACATTAACCAGCCTAGAATGTCCGTTGCCTATACAATAGCATACACTCCTGATTGGGGACAATATGCTCCATACACTCCTAAAAATGGTGTTCAAATAACTGTTTCAGATGGAAAAGTTATTTCTATAGGAAAATCCAGAAGTGTTATTCCTCTAAACGGATATGTAATTGTTGGTCCTGAAAGTACATTATCAAATCTTAAAATCAACGAAAAAGTGAACCTAGAAATCAAAACATCACCTGAATGGGAAAACGTAAAGCATATCATAAGCGGGGGTCCTTACCTTGTAAAAGACGGCAATATTTATGTTGACATTAAAGACCAAAAATTACTTGCCATCGGTGGACGAAACCCTAGAACTGCAATAGGTTATACAAAAGATAATAGATTTATAATTGTAACAGCAGATGGTCGTGAAGGAAGCTCTATCGGACTAACCTTAACAGAACTGGCACAATATATGCAAAAACTTGGATGTGTAAACGCAATGAACTTAGATGGCGGCGGTTCAACTGTAATGTACGTAAAAGGTATGATAACAAACAGACCTCCAGTACAAGGCGGTATTGCATTATCAAACGCATTAACTATATCAATGAAAGACTAGCTATTTTTCATTCACAGTATCAATAGATATAGATTCAATACCGTCCATCGTCCCAAGCTTATCGTAAATGTGCTGAATAGGACGTTTACTAACTAACTCTACAACCATTGAAAGTTTAGTCTTTTCCGGATTTTCAATAAGTTTATGCATTTTCAATGCATTTACAGTTTTAAAATTTGAAACCATATAATCTCTTATAGTATCAACTTTTTCGTTATCACAATGTAAGTTAATTGTTAAACGTTTAATATTTTTCATACTTCTATTCAATACTCTTCGTTCAAAGATTCTAATAAGAGTAAGAACAGCAACAGAAATAATAGATGCAGTAATTGCTAATCCAAACATGCCTGCACCACATGCCATACCAATACTTGCAGCCATAAATAATGTTGCGGCAGTAGTAAGACCAAATACCGTTGGACCATTTCTTAATACAGTACCTGCACCAATGAAACCGATACCTGTAACAACTTGTGCTGCAACACGTGCAGTATCTCTAATACCAGTAGGGTTCTGAATTTCACAATTTACAAGAGCCGGAAAACCATAAATAGATATAATGGTAAAAACACAAGCTCCTAAACATACAAGAATATGAGTTCTTAAACCTGCATATTTATTGGTTATTTCTCTTTCAAAACCAATAATAAAACCTAAACAAATTGCAGATACAACACGCATAAAAATATCAATATTGTATGGTGTACAAATATTTTCAAAATGATGCATAATTATTTTCCCTCTATTCTTTTTATTTTACTCTAATAATCATATCAAACACCTTATAAAAAGTCCAAAAGTTTTGTAAAAAACTTGAAATCAATAACAAATATTTGATATATTTCATAATATGGCAAAGTTAAACGATACAGAGTTAATAAAATTTATACCATCTTTTTTTGAAATAAATTTAAAAACAGATGAAACCGGTAATGGAATATTTGATAAACTCAAAGAGGTATTTGAGTTTGATTATGCAACAATTTTCTATCTTAATCCAGAATCTGTACAGTTAAAATATTCTTCTGTAAATCAAGAACTAATTGATAAAGTTTATAAGCTTTCAAAGTCAGACATGGAATTTTTATACTCAAAAAAAGGTTGTATACTTGACACAAAATCCTCCATCATAAAAGCTTTAAGTTTTGTTGGCGGAAAATCTTTTTTAATACAGAAACTATCTGTAGGAGAAACTGTATTTGGATTTATCTTATTAGCCTCAAAATCTGAAAATATATTCACAGAAAATGATTTGGACATATTAAAATCATGTACCTCAATATTATCTTATGTCATAAAAGATTTAGAATTATCAAATGTTTTTAAAATCCAACTAAAAGCACTAAAAGATGGACTTATTGAAAAAAATAATGCTTTCAAAACAATAAAGGAACAAAATGAGAAAATTCTTGAAGCAGATAAGGTTAAAAACGAATTTTTAGCAAACATATCACATGAATTGAGAACACCACTAAACGCTATATTAGGATTTTCTGAAATCTTATCAACTGGTTTATATGGAGAACTATCTTCAAAACAAGCGGAATACATTTCTGATATAAGAGTTTCAGGAATACATCTGCTAAGTATGATTAACGAAATACTTGATATCTCAAAAATAGAAGCTAAAGCAATAAAATTAGTACGTTCAACTTTTAGTATTACACGAGCATTATCAGAAGTTGCAAATATTCTTAAACCATTAGCGATGAAGAAGAACATAAAGATAATCATTGATTATGATGAAGATTTTGATGTATATGCAGATTATCAAAAAATTCAACAAATACTATATAATCTTGTTAACAACGCTATAAAATATAGTCCTGATAACGATATTGTCGAAATTAGTGCAAAAGCTTATAAAAAATCATTCAAATTATCAGTTCACGATAACGGAATTGGAATTGATAAAAAATATCACGGCAAAATATTTGCAAAATTTGTACAATTAGATAGTGCTTATACAAAAAAAGAAAGTTCAACAGGTTTAGGACTAACAATCACAAAAGAACTAACAGAATTACACGGCGGGAAAATATCCATAAAAAGTGAAGTCAACAATGGCTCAACATTTATAGTAGAAATTCCTTTACTAAAAGAAAATAATTAAACCTGAGTTTCATTATTTAATAAAGATATAAACTCTTCAGCGATTTTAGCATTCCACTTTTTATCAATATCATCTTTGATAATCTGAATGGCTTCTTCTTTTGTTTTAGCATTTCTATATGGACGAGGTTCAATAAGTGCAAAATACGCATCAATAATTAAAACCATCTGCGAACATAATGGAATATTTGTACCTGAAGTATTATTCGGATAACCAGAACCATCCCAATATTCGTGATGTTGCTCAATGATTGGAATAATGTCTTGTACAACTGATATTGGTTCTAATATTTCTTTTGCAGCCAACATCGGATGTGTCTTAATTGTTTGTAACTCATCATCAGTTAACGGAGTACGTTTCTGTAAAATTTCTTTTGGCAACATCATATTACCAATATCATATAGAAGAATCGCAACTCTTAATTTATCAGTATCTTCTTTTGACAGCTCAAAACGTTTTGATAAGAGATTCGCAATCATAATTTTCTTTTTAGAAACACCATTTTTATGATTAGGATTATATAATGTTGATAACATATCAGATACCGTATATAACGCATCATTATCTAAAGTAAGCTTATCAAGCATCATATTCATACGTTCTGATACAGATTTATCAATCGGCATCTTTTTATTTTTAAGAATCTCAATAAATGAATCAACTGCAATATTTTGCCAAGATTCCATATCCTCTGGATTGGCAAGTGTAACACGATTTCTGCCGTTTTTCTTTGATGTATACATAGCCTGATCAGTCAATTCCATCAACTCATTAAGATTATCAGAATGCTCGCCAAATGTAGCAACACCAATACTAGCAGTAATTTGACCTATTACTTCTATACGTTCATCAGCAATAGCTTTTCTAATTCTTTCTGCCGCTATTAAACCACCTTGATGGTCAACTCCAGGCAAAAGAATATTAAATTCTTCTCCACCCATACGAGCAGCTATATCAATAGAACGAGCATTACGTTTTAACACTTCAGCAACCGTTTTAATTGCGATATCACCGCAAGAATGACCAAATTTATCATTTATCTGCTTAAGATGGTCTAAATCAATCCCAATAATAGTAAACTTTTGATTTTGACGTTGTGCCCTTAAAACTTCTTTTTGTGATTCTTCCTCAAAATATCTTCTATTACTCAAACCAGTAAGAGCATCTGTAATAGCTTGTTCTTTTACCGTTTGGAAAAGATTTGCGATTGTTATAGCAAGTTCAATTTGCTTTGCAAACAATCTTAAAAAATTTAATTCCGCATCTGTTGCCTCAAATCTAGTAGAAAGAACTACTAACGAACCAAAATGAGTACCATTACTTTTTAAAGGTATCAAAATATATGATGACAAAGTAGTTTCATTACAAATATCTCTAATCACATTTGGAGGTAAATCAGGGAATGTTACTTCCATTGCAAATTTTGTATCTTTACTCTGAAAAATTTTATTATTAGAAATATGGTAGTCTACATCATCATTTTGATGCCAATGCAAACGCATGTCATAAACAGACTTTCCTAAAATACGGATAACATCATCAGCAAATTGACACTTTGAATCTGCAAGAACTTCTAAATAAGCTCCTTTATTATCAATCTTTTTTTGGATTATACAACTATAAAGGTAACCTAACTCACCTTGCAAACTATTAACAATAGAATCCAACACATTGGCAAGAGGTTGAGAAGAATTCATCATTTCCCAAATATGTTGAACAGTAACCAACCTTTGGTTAGCAAGTTCCAATTCTTCAGTACGCTCTTTTATTTCAGCTTCAAGTTGAACATTTTTTTCATAAACTTCGTAAAAATCTTTTCTAGTCGTGTAAATATTATGTTCAACAGCATCTATTTTATCTTTAAAATTATTTATCTTGTCCCAGAAACCCATTTTTTCCTCATGTTTTTCAAGCTCTTTAATTATACAACATTTAAGCAAAATTTTCACTATTTTGATAAAAAATTTAATATAAATATTTCTTTACGAACATAAATGTTTAATATAATATTAAGACATAGAGTAAATAAGGAGAAATTATGGGTAACAGAATAGGAATAGACGTTGGTGGTACTAACGTAAAAATTGCATTAGTAAACGAAAAAGGTAGTATTATATATTCAAACTCAATCCCTACACGTGCAGAAATGGGATATGAATATACAATCAATAATATGAAAGAGGCAATCCGCGATTTGCTAAAAGAAACTCAATCTTCTGCAAAAGATATTGAAGGTATGGGATTTGGTTTTCCTGGACAAATCGATTGCAAAAACGGTATCGTAAGATTAGCACCAAACATTCCGGGATGGGTTGATGTACCTATTGCAGAAATAATGGAAAAAGAATTTGGCATACCAACAAGAGTGGATAACGATGTAAGATGTGCAGCACTTGGTGAACTAAACTTTGGTGCCGGTGTAGGTTGTGAAAACCTTATATGTATCACCGTTGGTACAGGTATTGGTTCCGGTCTAATCATCAATGGTAAACTTGTTAGAGGAGCTAGTAACGCAGCCGGTGAAATCGGTCACATAAAACTTGATATGACAGGTGGTCCTTTATGTGGTTGTGGAGACAGAGGATGTTTAGAAGCTTTTGCATCCGGTCCAAGCATTGTTGCTATGGCTGAAGAATATATTAAAGGCGGCAAATCAACAAAATACAGAGAATTAGCCAATCCAGAAATAACACCTTACATTGTTTCAGAAGCAGCTAAACAAGGTGATCCTGTTGCACAAAGAATATTCACTATTGTAGGTGAATATATTGGAATAGGACTTGCAAGCGTTGTAAACTTATTAAACCCTGAAAAAATTATTATCGGTGGCGGAGTTGCAGCTGCAGGTGATATTCTTATGAATCCAATAAAAGAGACTTTAGTTAAACGTGCTATGAAAATTGCAGGTTCAACTGTTCAAGTCGTTCCTGCTGAACTTGGAAATACAGCAGGTGTTATTGGTGCAAGTTTATTGATAAAATCATAAAAGGATAAATATGCGTTTAGACAAATTTTTAAAGGTTTCAAGACTTGTAAAACGAAGAACAGTTGCAAATAGTATCTCTGAACTAGGTAGAGTATTTGTAAATGGAAATATTGCAAAACCAGCAAAACAACTTAAAGTCGGAGATATTATAATGATAGAATATGCCAACAAAACTGTTCAAGCAAAGGTCTTAGAAATACCAACCGGCAATGTACCTGTCCAAATGGCATCAACCTTATATGAAATAATTCAAGATGACACAGAAGATGAATAAATAAAAAAGCTCCCTGTTTTATGCAGGGAGCTTTTTTTTAGAATTAGTTTTATTTTTTATGTAGTTTTGGCGGACATTGTTTATGTTTCTTCATCATATCTTTACGAGCGTCTGCTTTAATTTTATCTAACTGTGCTTTTTGTTTTGGAGTTAAAATTGCTTCAAAATCTTTTTCATTTTTCAAGCGTAAATCTCTCGCCTGTTTTTTCAATTCATTGATTTGTTTATTCAATTTTTCAACTTGTTCACATTGTGCTTCTGCTGTCAAAGATTTGTTATGTTTAATAATTTCTTTTTGTTCTTGTTTAGTTTTTATAGCTTCAATAATTGGACGCATTTGTTCTCTTGTATTCATACGCAATTCTTTAGCTTGTTCTTTTTGTTCAGGAGTTAACTTTAGTTTTTCTTCTATATTAACTTTTGGAGGAGCCGGTGGTCTATGGTCAGGTTTTTGACAGCAAGGTCTATCACATTGTTTTGGGGGACAAGAGCATTTTTTTGCTTCACCAGCAAATGCCATAGAAGAACCACCTAACGCTAATAAAGTTAATACTAACAAATTTCTCTTCATAATGTTCATAAAAAATCCTTTCTATTACGTGCTAACTATTCTTTTTATAGTAAATCTCTAAGTTTTTCAGCCAATTCTTTTTTAGCATTATATATTCTTGATTTCACGGTACCTACAGGAACATTTAATTTTTTAGCAGTTTCTTCGTAAGTAAAACCCTCAATATCGCATAACATAATAACTTCTTTAAATTTTGGCTTTAAACTATCAATAGCTTCAATAATCTTTTTTTGTCTTATTTTCGAAATCAACGTGAGCTCGGGTGTTGATTTTGTATCAGCTATTGAATTTACAACAACTTCTTCTGATGTAGAATTGTTTTTATGTTTTTTTGCAGATGATTTCAAATAATCTTTTGAAATATTTTTTGCTATTGTACAAATCCAAGTTTTGAAATTTCCTTTCTCTACATATTTATCTTGATTTTTCCAGACTCGAACAAAGACTTCTTGTTCAAGGTCTTCATTCGTTTCTCTGGTTATTAACTTAATAATATTTCTTACATTTTGTTTATTACTGTTTATTAAATCTTTAAAATTCATTCACCCACCATCATCAAACCATAATCATCAGTTTGAAATCCTAACTCTTCTGCAGTAAATTGATTGCCATATTTGACTGTATCAATTAAACCGTAGTTCATATCAGCGACATGAAAACTTACACCGCTAATTACAAACGCAAATAAAATACAAGCAACCCTTACAGCATTGAAACGAGATTTTTTATAGTGAGGTTTAACTTCTTTGATAAGTGCAGAAACTTTATTCATTTCTTCATATTCAGCCCTACAATCCTCACATACCTCAATATGTTCCATAAGTGTCTTTTCATCTGAGAATGTAAACAACGCTTCAAATTTATTACATTTTTTTGTCATAATTTGCACCTCTTACATTCATATAACGAATTCAAAAAGAAATTGTTCATTTTTATTTTTAATTAGTTAAAATTTCTTAATATTTCATTT
>JAMPEO010000056.1 GCA_023665105.1 Candidatus Gastranaerophilales bacterium
ATCCCCTAAACTCTTCTTAAGCACTAACAGTATTCATTGTTCTTAAAAAGTTCAGTACAGCTTTTTGCTGTGTGTTATTAAATCTTGTTAAAAGTTCTAGTATTTCATACATAGTTGATGAAATTTTACTTTCCCCGTTAAGTTTTAATCTTGATATATCTAAATCAAGAACATCGACAAGTTTCAAAAAAGTTTGAAGTCCTGGAGTATATTCTCCTCTCTCTATCCTCGAATAATGCTGTGAAGAAACACCAATTATTTCCGCAACCTCAGATTGAGTCAAACCTTTTTCTTTTCGCAGCACACGAATCAAACTTCCAATATTTTTTAGATTTATTGAACTTATAGTTTCTACAGTTTCCATACTCGTATCTACCTAACAAACTTTTTATCAGTGACTTGACTAATATCTTTTCAAAAACTTTTTATCTATTATCAATTCTATAATTCAATTTACAGTAGATATTTTCTATTGTCAATGGGTGCAACTCCATGTGTTAATATATTAAGGTGTATTTATGAACATAAAAAAAGAACTTGGGAACAGAATAAAAGAATTACGATTAAAACACTCTTATACACAGGAAACTCTTTCTGAAAAACTGGATATTTCACCAAAGAGCTTAAGCCAAATTGAACTGGGAAATAACTTTGTATCAGCAGAAACACTGGAAAAACTCTGTACTGCACTAAACGTCAGCCCAAAAGCTTTGTTCGATTTTGAATATTCAAACTATCAAAAAGAAAACGCCATCACAGAAATAAATATAAAACTTCAAAACGACAGCAAATTACTAAAAACTATATATAAAATAATTACAGCACTAGACAATTAACTCTAATAATTGATTATTTATATGTACCAACTTTCTTCCCGTATTCTTTAACATATCTACCCACTCTTTACGGCTAATAAAAAATTTGCTAAAATAAAAGTATGAAAAAATTACTACTTTTATCAATAATAATACTATCCGGTACTACAGCATTCGCATTTTACGATTTTTGCGAATCTCCGCAAGAATACAACACATTTCCTGCATCTTACGATTTCAAAACCGAATATTGGAAAGATATTCCTAAATACAATACTGATAAAATCGAATACAAAAACATCAAAAATGAACATCACACAGATAGAACGATAATAAAACAGTCACCAAAAACCCAAAAGAACTATGACCAAACAAAATAAAATGGTGTAAATTCCTATAACGGCTTGCTTTTTTGACATGTATTATTTACAATAAATTATATGAATTTGCTTGGCGAAAAACAAAAAACAAAAGTCATTTCTGACTCAGGTTTAGACAATCTTGATGTTGATTGTTACATCAAAAAATTTTCATCAAAAAAGATAATCATTGCCCTAACTCCAAATCAAAAGAACAGTTTTGATGAGTTCAGAAACGGATTTGAACTTGATGTAAAGGTTTTTACACCCAAAGGAATTGTAATTTTTAAATCAGAAGTTTTAAAAGTTTTGTCTGATAAAGAAATGGAAATATCTTACAACGAACAAGAGGCAAAAGTAGAAGACACAAGACAAAATCCTCGTTTTCAAACAGATTGCCCAATTACAATATTCCGCCCGCTACAAGGAAATATAGAATCAAAACTAATTGATATAAGCGTTCGAGGACTGCGTTTTTATTCAGAAGTTCCTTTAGATGTTAATTCAGAATTTGAAATAATGTTGTATTTATCGGATACTATTGGTAAAATAATTCTTACAGGAAGAGTCTTGGATAAAAAAGATTTGCCTGAAGGTATTCACAGAATGATTATAGAAGAAATATCTTACACTGACAGACAGAAACTCGTTGACTACTGTTTGTCACTTGCAAAATAAAATAAGATTGGAAGAAATTTATGAGTAATATTACTGAAAATAATTCATCAGAAGAAAAAAATAACAAACAAGACAAAGTAAAAAAAGCTATTGAACGCTGTCAGCTTGATTTACAAAAAGAACCAAATAACGCAAAGCTACACATAAGACTTGGCGACCTTTATTTGGAATGGCATTTAGATATCTTCAATTCATGCCAGTATATTGATGAAGCTATTACAGAATATCAATGTGCTTTAGAAACCGCTATCGATTCTTACGAAATTTATTACAAAATCGGTAAAGCACAATTCTACAAAGGCGATTTAGATAAAGCCATAAACTACTTAAACATGGCACTTGAACAAAATAGTGAATATGCTGACGCATACTATGTTCTTGCGGAAACATACACAAGAAAAGCTTATTTCTTTGAAGCTATTCAAGCCGCAAAAAAGGCTATTCAATACAAGCGTTTCAGAAACTCAAGAGCACACTTCCTATTACATAAGCTTTATCAAGCATCAGCATTCAAAAACTTTAAAGTGAGCTGTAAAGCAAAATTTGAACAGTTCCTTTCTGTTCTTACTTTCTTATTTGATAAAAATGCCATTGTTGCAGCAATGAAAACTATATCATATCTGCAATTCTTACCGGTATTATTTTTAACATTCTATTATATTCAAATAAGAAGACTTGATACAGCTATTGATTTATACATAAAAACAATAGACAAAGCTCCCGGCTTTGTACCATTATATTGTTTGCTAGGTGATGCATACCTTGCAATGGGTCATTTTGAAGATGCAATTACTGAATATAAAATGGCTATATGGTTAGATAGCTTGAATATACCTGCATATAGACATCTTAGTCAAGCTTACGAAGAACAAGGTGACTACGATAGAGCAATAGAAACTTATCAAAAACTAATTTCTATTATGCCTACAGTGCCGGATTTCCATTCAAACTTAGCTAACTTATACTACATAAAAGGTGAATTTAAACTTGCAGTTGCACAATATCAAACTGCAATTACATTAAATCCAAACAAAAGATGGACAAGTATTATCGCTCAAACTCTTGGATTTGTTTATCAAGAAAATCAAAACGACCTTGATGCAGCGATTTGTGCATATCAAAATGCTTACACAATGACTCCGGAAGATATCGACATTTATATAAATCTAGGAAGTGCATTCTACGACAAAGAAGATTTTGATAACGCATTATCTGTTTACAGAAAAGCTCTTGAACTTGACCCGACAAACGCTAAAATCCATTGTAATTTAGCATTCTTACACTGGGGCAAAGGCAACACAAACGAAGCTATTAAAGAATATGAATTAGCTATCAAATACGATGAAAACTATGATATTGCATACAACAATCTTGGCGTAATTTATCTTGATGATTTAGGACGTATACAAAAATCAATAGAATTATTTAAAAAATCAGCAGAATGTAATCCAAACTATGCACTTGCACATTTTAACCTTGCAAGAGCGGTAACAATAGTAGGGGATAAAATTGAAGCCGCTAAGCTTTATCAGATAGCTCAAGATATCAATAAGGTTACCAACGAAATTGACCCTCAAGATATCGTTGACAAGATTAACAACTTGTTCTCTTAGGTATTTGACAACATTTTGCACACAAAGGAAAGATTATGGAACAACAAAACGATAAAATTATAATTACTGTATCAGGTTCCGATAAAGTCGGAATTGTAGCAAAAGTTGCAAACATACTTGCAGATTGCGAAGTCAATATTGAAGATATAAAACAAACACTTATGCAAGGACATTTTGTAATGTTTATGCTTTGCAGTATCGCAAACTCAAATAAATCATTCAAAGAGTTTCAATCTTTATTAAAAGATGAATGCAACAAAATGGGAATGGAAGTTTGGGTTCAAAGAAAAGAAATCTTTGACTGCATGCACAACGTTGGCTAGGGAAAAAGGGGTAAATAAAAGAAATCTATAAAAGATATGCCCGTTTATCTTAACTTTTATTTAACTGTCATGCTGAATTTATTTCAGCATCTATTTCTACGGCGTTCAGATATAGACCCTGAAACAAGTTCAGGGTGACCGTAAGATTATGTTTTTGCTGTACAAATAGTAGATCGGATTTACTAATCCGACAATTATTCATTTCAGTATTTCTTTAGTAAGTCGAATTTACCTAAGCAGACTTACACAATAAAAAGACGGGCGGTTTGTGAATAAACCGCCCGTAACCGTGTGTGTTTTTCTAGATTGCAATTTTGTTTAATTTTTCAATTTTTCTTTTATGAGCTTCATCTTTTTGGAATATCATTATATATTCATGTTTGAATATATTGAATCCACCTGCTAAAGCTCTATATCTCCAAAGATTTGCATCTTTACCTTTAGCTTTTTCGTTACCTTGCATATCTTTAACAATGGTTGTCTTATGTCTAAAACCTATACGTTTCATTCTTTCTTGACATTCAAACCCTAAAGACACGATTTCACCATCGGTGTACTTGTCACCAATAATCAACGCGGCAAAACGCTTGTCTTCAAGCAAGTCATAACCGTTCTTAGCAACTTTTTCAAACCCGTCATAAAACTCTTCTGTTGTTGCACAGTTAGACAAATCTTCTTTTCTGTCTGAAAATTTAATAATATCATCATAAGGCGGATGAAGTATTAAAAGCTGAGCTTTTTCTTTCATCATAATATCCAATCTTGCTTTGATTTTTTCTTTTGCAATTTCACTTGCAGAATCCGCACATATAATATTCACATCTGTTACAAGCTGTTTTGGCGTAAACTTTTCAGAAACCTTTTCTGCTTGCTCATCTTTAAGTTCAACACCAATACAACGTCTATTCATATTAATAGCTTCGATACCCGATGTACCTGAACCGAAGAACAAATCTAATACAACATCATTTTCTTTCGTATATCTCCAATACAACTGTTGAGCAATCTGAGGAATAAAGTTTCCATGATACTCGTTAGAGTGTCCGCCCTCTCTTAACCTTGTCGGGAACTCCCACAAAGTATCCGTTTTAACGTGGTCGTAGTCTTTCCAGCTTTTCAAGTTTATATCATTGTAAGCTGTGGTTTTGACCTCAGGAACAACCGTTAAATCAGGTTTTATTTCTACAATCTTCGTATTAGTTCGTCTAGCCATTAAAATATCTCCATTTCCCTATATGAAGATTGTAAACAATTCTTAACATTTATGTATCAAACATTTGGTTGAGTTTTTTCAAATTTTATACATTATTTTAACGATTGTTTATATTAACTTCTATATTACAACATAAATAAATTTATATAAATTAGACTTGCTAATTCTATAGGCAATGCCCAAATAAAAATCAAAATAACAAATATTTGATTTGCAATAAAATCAAATTTCAAAAAATAATTCAGAACAGAAAACAAAATCCATAATAAAAAAAATGTATGCAGAAAAGTTAAAATTAAAACTAATATCTTATAATAGTTGTTAGTTAATAAAAATTTATTCGTAATTTCTTTTTTTAAATATTTTTGGATAAAAAACAATAATATCAACAAAAGCAAATAAAAAGGTAAATAATATTTCCATATATTCATAACAGCATCTGTAAAATCATAATATAACATTAAACAAAGAATAAAAAATACCCAATCTAATAAATAAGACCACGCATAAAAATGAAAAATATAACTTTTTAAAAACCTATTAAAATTGAATTTACTTTTCATTATTATATTATATATGAATGTCTCTTTTTGTAAAGATTTCGTAATAGTTATGCCATAATTTAAATTTTTCTGTAGAATTAAACCGTGTATTTAACATTCTAACTTGGTAGAGTTTAGAGAGACTTTCTTAAAAATATACTTATATGATTATTACCCCCGTTAGAATTTCACGTTAGAAATTAAAAAGGAGTTAAAAAATGATTGAAACAAAAAAACATGAATTTTACAAACAAATTTTACTAGATTTATACCATCCACATAAAAGTAATATATTCCAGAAATATACTATTATTGGATATAAAAGTGATTTTTTGACAGGGTTAAAATCTATAGCAATTAAAAAAGATGACACTATTATATTTGCAACAATAGGTACTAATTCCCCACAAGATTATATTGCAGATTTTAAATTGTTAGATGAAAAAATACCATTATATGCAAAAAAACTTAAATCTTTTATTGAGGAAACAATAAAGAAGCCGATTAATAAAGAATACAAAATAATATTGGTAGGTCATTCATTGGGAGCAAGTTCTAACACAATAATTGCAACTAAATATATTAGTGTTAATGAAGTTGTAAACTTTAATCCTTTTGGAGTAAAAGGAATAATAAAAGAAAACTCTCTTATGTTTACAGCAACCCCTTTAAATAAAATCATCAATTACTGCAATTTAAATGATGATATAGCAACTTATAAATTGAGTAATCAAATTGGTATTTGTTATACGATATACACCAAAAATCCTCATAATGCACATTTTATAGATAATCTCGAATCATTATCAACAAGAATAAAATTCGATCAAAATGATAAATTATTAGAAACACGTATTAGACAGCGTAAAAAAACATTAGAATTCCTTAAAAATAAAACAAATAATATAAAACAAGAAATCAAAAAAGATCTTAAAAATATGTTAAATATAAGTTACTCTAATAATCAAAAAAATGTATTGGTACATATGAAGTAAAATCATATACACGTAATGATGGTACCAAAGTAAACGGCTACACAAGGCATTGTGGTGCAAAACATCATAATATGACAAAAGAAGAGCAACTTCTAGGACAACTTAAATATAAAAATAAACGTATACAAGACATACCACCTAATGAACTTTTAGAAGCTATTTCGTATTTTATATAAAAAAGAAATGCCGTAATTAAATACGGCATTTCTTTTTATTTTTTTTAATACTAATCAAGCAATTCTTTAAGAATATCATTAACTGTTTTAGGATTTGCTTTACCTTTTGTAGCTTTCATTGCTTGACCGACAAAGAATCCAAACAAATTTGTCTTACCTGATTTGTATTGTTCAACTTGTGCTTGGTTATTTGAAACAATTTCTTCTACAATCTTTCTGATAGCACCCTCGTCTGTAATTTGTCCCAAACCTTTTTCTTCAACGATTTTACTTGCTTGAGTTCCGTCTTGCATCATTTCAACAATAATTTGCTTACCAACATTGTTAGAAATAGTATTTTTAGCTATCATATTTAACATTTCTGCTAAGTTTTCAGGTGTCAACTTAGTATCATTGATTTCAATATGTTCTTCTTTTAGATAAGCAGCAATAGGACCCATCATAAAGTTAACTGCACTTTTTGCATCTGCACCAAATTCTAGGACTTTGTCAAAGAATAATGCAGAAGCCATTTGTTCAACGATAACAGATGCATCATATTCACTCAAGCCTAATGACATATATCTTTCACGTTTTTGAGATGGTAGTTCAGGAAGAGTTTTTCTAACTTCTTCTACCCATTCTCTTGAAATAGATAAAGGCATCAAATCAGGTTCAGGGAAATATCTGTAATCGTGAGCATCTTCTTTCCCTCTCATAGAACGAGTTTCACCAGAAGCATCATCCCATAATCTTGTTTCTTGAACAACTTCTTCACCATCTTCAACAAGTTCAATTTGTCTGTCTATTTCGTATTCAATAGCTCTTTGCAAAGCTCTGAAACTGTTAACATTCTTAATTTCTGCACGTGTACCGAATTCTTTAGAACCCTTAGGCATAATAGAAATATTAGCGTCACATCTCATAGAACCTTCTTCAAGGTTACCATCGCAAACGCCGATATATCTTACAATATTTCTAAGTTCTTCCATATAATTTTTAGCTTCTTCTGAGCTTCTCATATCAGGTTCAGAAACGATTTCCAACAATGGAGTTCCAGCTCTGTTAAGGTCAACAAGAGAATATGTTGAACCTGCAATACCTGCGGCACCAACGTGAACAAGTTTACCGGCATCTTCTTCTAAGTGTGCTCTTGTAATACCAATTCTTTTGCCGCCAATATCAATATGACCATTTACACAAATAGGTTCATCATATTGAGAAATTTGATATCCTTTTGGCAGGTCAGGATAAAAATATTGTTTTCTATCAAACTTACATCTTTCAGGAATTTCACAATTAAGAGCTAAGCCTAATTTAATACCCATATTTACACATTCTTTATTCAACACAGGCAAAACACCCGGCATACCTAGAGTAATTGGGCTTATTTGAGTATTTTGCTCATTACCAAACTCTGTACTGTCTGGTGCAAAAATTTTAGATTTTGTTTTTAATTGTGCGTGTACTTCCAAGCCGATTACGACTTCATATTTCTCTCTTAAGTCTTCCATTATAACCTCTTTTATTATCTATAATATAATACATTTATGTTACCACAAAAAAAGATGTTTCAAATTAAAATGTTAAAACTAAGATACTAACTGTAACAAATCAGGAAAGAATATTATTTTTATGCTATACTCTTATAAAGAGTAGGAGTATTTATTAGGTGATTATGGATAGAACAAAAAAACGCTCTACAAGAGAAGCTTTCGGAAAAGCACTTGTTGAACTTGGTAAAACCAACAAAAATATTGTAGTTTTAGATTCAGACTTGTCTGCATCAACTCAAACAAAGTTGTTTGCAAAAGAGTTTCCTGAAAGATTTATGGATATAGGTATTGCAGAGCAAGATTTGATAGGTACTGCAGCAGGATTATCAACAGTTGGGAAAATTCCGTTTGCAGCGACTTTTGCAGTATTTGCAACAGGAAGAACCTACGACCAAATTAGAAATACCGTATGTTACTCTAATTTCAATGTAAAAATTATAGGTACCCACGGCGGCATCACAGTAGGCGAAGACGGTGCAACACATCAGGCATTAGAAGATATTGCATTGATGTCAAATCTGCCTAATATGACAGTAATTGTTCCTGCTGACTATGCAGAAACTTATGCAGCCGTAAAATATGCAGCAGAACACAATGGACCTGTATATGTTCGAGTTGCAAGAGCTAGTCTACCTGATGTTTTTGAAGATGGAATTAAGATTTCACCAAAAGCTAAAGTGATGAATGAAGGAAAAGATATTACCATAATAACAAATGGTGAAACATTGCAAGAATGTATTGAAGCAGTTGAAGAATTAAAAGCAAATGGTATTGATGCAGAATTGCTGCACATTCCATTCGTAAAACCATTCGATAGTGAAGCTGTCCTAAAATCAGCAAGAAAAACCGGACTTGTTGTAACTGTAGAAAACCATTCAATAAAAGGCGGTATTGGCAGTGCAGTTTGCGAACTGTTAGCAGAAAAATATCCTACAAAAGTAATCAGATTAGGGGTAAACGACCAATTTGGAATGAGCGGAACATCATCAGAGCTTATGCAACATTTTGGTTTGGATTCAAAAAGTATAGTTAGAAGAATAGTTGAGATAAAAAATGATACAATTAAGAGCAGTAACTAAAAAATATAAAAACAATTATGC
>JAMPEO010000057.1 GCA_023665105.1 Candidatus Gastranaerophilales bacterium
AGAAGATGAACTTATTAACTCAGATAAATTTCCTAAAATTATGCCTGTCTATATAAAAGATGAGGCTCCTATTACTGATGAGTTGGTTGATACATATCAACAATCAGGTGCTACCATAAAATTATGGGCACGTAAACAAGGTGAATATCAGAAAATAACTATTGATGATGAACTTGTTAATACGAAACTTAAAGATAAAGTAAACGCACTTTCTATTCTTAAAAAGAAACAAAAAGTAAGCATTGAAGATGAGTTTGTGAAAAATGCTATAGATTTAAAAAATGTCACCGTAATAAAAGCAAAGAATTGCTATGATTTTACTAAAACTCAAATTCCTGTACAATTAAAAATTATAAAAAATCTCACAACCAAAAACGGAATCTTAGAGGGTGATTCAATACTATTTAAAACAGTTAAAGATGTTGTGTTAAACGGTCAAAATTTGCCTAAAGGAACCAATATAGTTGGTAGGGTTGAAATGGTCTCTGAATCTGATAAGATGGGTGCTCCGGCAAATATTGTTATTGATAATTTTTATGTAAAAGGCAGACCTGAGATAAGTTTCTATGGAAATATATCCAAATCCGGTGCAAATCGTTCATTATGGGTTTATCCATTGTATCAAGCAGGGAATCTTGTTTTGTATGTAGCAGGTTTTGTTTTTGTTCCAATTCACGGCGGACACGCTAAGCTTTCGACAAATGAAACTTATACTGTTTTTTACGAAACTCACTAATTATTTTATCCCAATTTGATATAAATTGTTATTGGTTTAACCTTGTCCATACGTCTTGTATCTAATCTGTTTTGACAAGGTGGTGTAAATATTATAGTGTTAAGTTGTTCTTTTTTTATGTATTGTGAAATATCTATTTCGCAACATTTTTTACCGGAATTTTGGATGTCTAGATTAACTATTTCGTCGTTTATTTTTACTTGTAAAACCTCTGTATCATATTTTTCAGGAATAATAAGAATAGCTTTTTTGTTTATTGCGTAAAAACATTGTGAGATAAATTTGTCCTTTAGCTCAAAAGGCTTTGTACCTAAACAAATACCGTTATAGTAATGTTTTAATATAGTTTCAAATGACATTTTACAGTCACGTGCCATATACATTGCACCGTATTGGCTCATTCCGCATCCGTGTCCGAATCCACCGCCATACGCTTTTATTTCACTCCAGTTACCATCTTTATCAATATCATATTTGAATACAACGTTGGCACTTGGAAGAGCTTTGCCGTCTTTTGTAAATATACGTCTTATAATAAGTTCTTTTTCTACAGTATATGTTGTTTTATCTGTTTTGATTTCAAGACTTATAATTTTTCCGGACTCTCCTCTTTTTGTTACTTTTAATTCTTGAAGAGTACCGAACTCGTCTGCATTTGTTAATGCAGGTTTAACAAAACCTGTTTTAGATTGAACGATAAGAGTTGATTTTAAAACTTTTTCAAGCTCATCTTTTGTCCAATTTCTTGTCCATCTATATAATGGAGAGTGAATATCATAAGATAATGGTTTTGTTGAATAAAACTCATAAGCATCATCTTCGTTATTTAATGGTTTGAACTTAGGTAAATCAGGTTTAGCGATAAGATATGTTTTAGCCTCTGACGGAAATGCTCTGGTTATAGGGTCTGAGAATGTATTTGAATAATCCTCTGTATATCCGCCTGCAGTTGAACTAAATACTGCCACTATCATTTCATCATTTTGTAATGCAACTATACCGTGAGTTTTATCAATCGCAGTATTTGAAATGTCAGATTCTCTGTTGAATCCGTGATAGACCTGACTTGCAACGCTATCAACAACATCATAGCAACGAGTCATTTTTGTTCTTGGGCTGAGTGAATAATTACGTGCTGCAACAGCTTGTGCTTTTAAAGCCTCTAATCCAAATGATACAGGCATTTCACAAGGAACAACACCCTTTAAATAATATTCCACATCAAGGCAGTTAACTAAATAAAAAGCATAGTTTTTGTTGTTACAGCTTGTTATCCTGAATTCACCTCTGTATAATGCCGGTTTGCCGCCTCTAACAAGATTTTTTATACCTAAAACGCCATTAGGACAAGTTATTGTGAAATCCTTATTCGCTTCATAACATTGTTCTTGAAGGTCTTCGTCAGAAATAAATGATAATGTATAAATACCATTTTTTTTAGTTATTGTGAGAAATTTCCCTTTTGGTAATTTTATAAAATCTTCTGTGTTTTCATTATCTTTTATTATACATTCTTCCGTACCATAAATTGTTACGGATGTTCGCTCTACTGTTTTGTAAGCATTATCCATAATGCCGACTTTTACCATTGCATTTGACGGATAAGCGTTTACTTGTGTTGAAAACAAGCTAAACCCTGTTACTAGCACAGATAAAATTATCAATGCCCTTATTATTTTACTTCCCAAGTTGTACCCTCTTTTGAATCTTTTAATACAATGCCTGCTTCATCAAGTGAAACCCTCATCTTGTCGGCAAGCTCCCAGTTTTTTTCTGCTCTTGCTTGCTTTCTGTCTTCAATAAGTTCTTCCATTGAATTGTATGACTTACCAAGTGTTTCATTTATCTTTAATAATATTTGAGCTAACTCTTCTTCTGATAGTTGAGCTTTTTCAAAACTGAAACCTAGTGCAGTTGCTAGTTTGTATAATATAGTGAATGCTCCTGTTACATCTTTATTTGCTTTTGTTGTTAAATCAAACAATACAGCAAGAGCTTTTGATGTATTCAAATCTTCATCCATTGCTTCTACAAACTGTTTGTATTCTTCTGTTGTTGTAATATCTAATGTTTCATCTATTTTTGTTTGTTTTGCGTTAAGCATTCTCTTTACGCCTGCAGATGCAGATTGTAATGCTTCATCAGAAAATTCTACCGGCATTCGGTAATGGTTTGTAAGGATAAAGAATCTGATTGTGTTTGCATCATAAGTTTTTAACAGGTCATTTATTGTTAAGAAGTTTCCTAATGATTTTGACATTTTTTCTTTGTTGATAGTTACAAATCCGTTGTGCAGCCAATAGTTAACAAATTTGCAATCGTTAGCACATTCGGATTGTGCAATTTCATTTTCGTGGTGTGGGAATATTAAGTCTGCTCCGCCTGCGTGAATATCTATTGTTTTACCAAGATATTTTCTGCTCATAGCTGAACATTCTATGTGCCAACCCGGACGACCTACACCCCAAGGTGATTTATATCCAAACTTTTCATCTTTTTTCCATAATGCAAAGTCAAGCGGATTTTCTTTTTGAACACCTACTTCAATTCTTGCACCACTCATTAATGAGTCTATAGGCTGTTTTGATAGTTCACCATATTTTGAGAACTTAGAAACTCTGAAATATACATCTCCGTTAGTTTCGTATGCAAAACCTTTGTTAATAAGGTCTTTAACCATTCCTATCATTTCACCGAGAGTTTTTGTTGCAAACGGCTCTTTATCTGGTTGGAGATTATTCAATGCGTTCATACTCTCTGTGAACATATTGTACCAATATTTAGAAACTTCTTCTGGTGTTTTGTTTTCTGTTTCAGCTTTTTTAAGAATTTTGTCATCTACGTCAGTCACGTTTCTGCAATATGTAACATCATACCCTTTAAATTTCAGATATCTGTATAAAACGTCCCAAGTGATATAACATCTTGCGTGCCCTAGATGAGCGTTGTCATAAACAGTTGGACCGCATACGTACATTTTTACTTTATTATCTTCTATTGGTTTAAATTCTTCTAATTTGTTTGAGTATGAGTTAAATAATTTCATCTGTAATCCTCATTTTTAGTGTTTACTCATTAGATTTTACTTCAAACAAACCTTGTTGAAAAGGATTGTTTTTTAAGCGTTTCGTTTACGTTCTCATCCTGACTATGTTGTACTTCGTACAACGGAAACACTATCATACTGTCACCTTGAATTGCGGATTTTCGGTAGAGTGAGCGATAGCGAAACTCGTAACGTGGAACAGAACCACGCTTCTGCGACCAGCCGAATAATCCAAGAGAATTTCAGGGTCTGTTCCCGAACGTACAGAAATAGATTCTGAAACAAGTTCAGAATGACACATTCTTTATTTAGTTTTCAAACGGTATATATTCATTTTCATTTGCATCTGATTTATTAATAAAATAACAATATAAATCCATAGCATTATCATAAATATATTTAAGAATAGGATTGATATTGATAATATCTTCTGAATAGTTATGTCCATCACAAAAATATTTTAAAACATGAAGCGATTCAGTAACATTTTCCACTCTTTCATATATTTTTCTGAAAGCATCTTCTTCAATTTTATATATCTTATTTTTCAATATTATCTCCTTTATATACACTCTTAAAATGTATAAATATAATAGCTTATGTGCTAAATTTATTCTATTCTGACAAAAGATGGTACAATGTAAGAGTAAATGTAATAGTACAATTATTTGGCATGCCAAAATTTAGTCTAATTACATCAAGTATTAACTTTTGCTAACTGTTATTATAAAAAATAGGACATGTGACTAATTTTGTCATGGGTCAGGTTTATACTAATAATATATTGATACCAAATTTCTCTAACGAGGAAGATATGAAAGATTTATTCCGAAAAATATTTATAAAAATAACACTCATATTATTGATGTTTGTATCGTGTACCGAGTTTGTTATTCCGGCAACTTGCGGAGCGTATTATAAGCCTCAATATAATAAACACATACATAATGAGATGTCATATCAAAAAGCTTGGTGTGAACAACACGGCGGTATTCTTGAATATCAAAATAATGATATGACAAGGGTTGATTGTTTGACTGAAACTCATGCTATTGAATTTGATTTTGCTAATAAATGGGCTGAATCAGTAGGGCAAGCTTTATATTACCAGCACAAAACCGGTAAACGAGGTATGGTAATACTTATACTTGAATATCCTGATAAACAACTTGTGTATTACAAACGTGTTAAAGCATTAGCTAAAGCACACGATTTTGATGTTGATTATGTTACGCAAGATATTCTAAATCTTGATGAGGACGGTTGTTGTCAATATAAAGAATGTAAATGTCACAAAAAATATAATAAACACGGTTAAATTATGTAAATTACCCATAAAATTTAACACTTGGACAGGGTTTGACTCTCTACAAACCCTGTTCGGGTTTTAATTGTTATGTATTATTTTATTCATAATTACTATTCGAAGTCTTAAACTTCTAATAATATCATACTTTATGTAATGACCAACCGATAACCTGTAATTTTTAGTTCGATATCATAATAATGAAAAAACACATTATCTTGGTTTGTGAGGAAATATTATGACGATAAAAATAATTTTGGTAGAAGATCAAAAACTTATGCGAATAGGACTTAAATCACTATTTGATGAATATCCTGAAATGGAAATTATTGCAGAAGCTCAAAATGGAAAAGAAGCCATTGAAAAAACTAGACTTCTTAAACCTGATATTGTACTTATGGATATTGGGTTACCTGATATGACAGGTATCGATGCGACAAAGAAAATACTTGAACAAAATACTTTTAATGTAAAAATAATTATGCTTACATCTCATATATCTGATAATGAAGTGTTTTCCTCTTTGACAGCAGGAGCGAATGGCTACATACACAAAGATATAAACACAGAGTTTTTAATGATGATTATACGCACAATTAAAGAAGGTGCCATGTGGCTAGACCCTAAAGTTGTACCGTTTATCAAAGATAGAAATAGTGGAATAATACCTGCGCGACAACTTTCAAGAGCTGGATTTAGAGAAACACATTCAAATTTAACACAACGTGAATATGAAGTGCTTAAACTTGTTGTTGATGGACAAACAAATAGTGAAATTGCAAAAACACTTACGATTAGTGAGCATACCGCAAAAGCACATGTATGTAATATTATACAGAAGCTAGTTGTTGATGATAGAACCCAAGCAGCTGTAAAAGCTTTGAAAGAAGGACTTGTATAATTGAATAAAATAAATATTTAAGCTGAAAAACTTTTTAATGTTGTTTCCAATTAGTCAACTTTATTATAAAATGATTATGGTAAAGTTTATTTAGGAGTGGCAAATGTACGAGATAAAAAAACAAATGTATTTTTCAGCTGCTCATCATCTGTTGAATTATGATGGGGAATGTGAAAATCAGCACGGACATAATTGGTTAGTAGAAGCATACGTTCAAGGCTCAGAACTTGATAAAAGTAATATACTTATAGATTATAAAGTGCTCAAAAAAGTGTTAAAATCTGTACTTGATACTTTGGATCATAAAGATATTAACGAATTGGATGATTTTAAAGGTATTAGTCCGAGTAGTGAGACACTTGCTAAATATATATATGAAAAGATGAAAGAACAAATCTCGAATATTAGTAAGATTTCTGTTTGGGAAACATCTACATCTTGTGCAAGTTATTTTGAATAGGTTAGGAGAGAGGAATGATAGGTTTAGGATTGATAAAAGTTGTTGCAATGGGTATTGTTCAAGGTTTAAGCGAGTTTTTACCTGTTTCAAGCTCGGGGCATCTTGTTTTTACTTCTCATTTAATACAAATGATTTCTCATAATCCTATCCTTGAAGATTCAAGTTATGACATAGTTTTAAGTATGATGTTACATATCGGAACTCTTGTTGCTGTTTTGATTTTCTTTAAAAATGAGGTGCTTGAGATTTGGAATGCTCTCATTAACGGTATAAAAAATAAAGACTATACTGATTATAATTGTAAACTGGGATTGTATATAATATTAGGAACTATGATAACGGTCTTTGTTGCGTTAATCTTTGATAATGCTGCGGAACGTCTAATGGATTCGCCTGCTGTTGTTGGTGTATTGTTGATAGTTACAGGTGGTGTACTTCTTGGCTCTGAAAAATATTCGGATAGCCTAAAAGAAAAATCTGGTAAAGTATCTTTAAAAACCGCCATTATAATGTCTGTTGCACAAGGTCTCGCAGCGTTACCTGGATTTTCTCGTTCGGGTTGGACTATTGCTGCAGGCATGTTTTCTAAGACTGAACGAGTAGCGTGTGCCAGATATTCTTTTCTTTTAAGTATACCTATAATTTTAGGTGCATCGATTGTTTACCCGTTAAAAGAAATAAATATGACAGAGTTGGTATCTTATAATTGGATATATATTCTTATAGGAACGGTTGTTTCTGCTGTAGTTGGGTATATTTGTATCAAATATTTTCTTGAATTCTTAGGTAAATATTCATTACGAGTTTTTGCATATTATTGCTTTGCAGCAGGTTTTATAGCTTCGATTTTGTTTACGTTTATATAATTATATAGTCAGGTATAGTTAAAAATGTTTAAATTGAGTACAATATTCAATGAATTTAAAAGAAAGGAGACTATTATGGCAGTTTATGTATGTACAGTGTGTAATTGGAAATATGATGAAACTCAGGGTTATGAAGAGGGAGGTATAGAACCAGGTACAAAGTTTGATGAGTTGCCTGATGATTTTGAATGTCCTCTTTGTCACGTTGGTAAAGATATGTTTGAAGAAGCATAAGACAATAAGAAAATATAATGCCCGATTAAAATTTTAATCGGGCTTTTTTATAGAAGTAATGATTATTTATTTAAATGTGATAGTGCAAATGTTATTTTTGAGCCTGTTTGATTTTTGTTTTTTTGAGATTTAATAACATGATATTATCCGAATTGGATAATAATAACAATCATCTTTAAGCTGTAGTGCATGAAGATGATTTCTTTATTAAAGAACCATATTTTTCCCAGAAAATACATAGCATTACTCTGATATTTACAATATCACTTTGACTAAATTTAAACTTACTGCGGATATTTGATAGATGGGTTTTGACGGTTGATATTGCAATTATTAAATCTTTTGCAACCTCATTTATTGTCAGTCCTTCCGCGATTTTCTCAATTACTTCTATTTCTTTTTCCGTCAGTTCTCGAAGTAAAACATCACTTAAATGACGGTTTTCAAAATGCTCTCTAAAATTCATTTTGTACCTCCTTTATATAAATTACCCAGATGATTATTTTGTATTATTTATTGTAAAATCCATTAAATTTAAACTTTACTCATAATTTGTGATGTTGTATATTATAGTCATAAACATTTTATATTTTTATCCGTTTTGGATAAACTGTCAAGTGGATTTTATCATTTTTAGATGATATAATAAGCATGAAAAAACAGAAAGGCACGCCTGCATTGAAAGACAGACTAAGACATATTCGCTTAACATTAGGTTACAGTCAGATGGAATTTGCGGATTTATTGAATATAGAAGTGAATACATATCGCGGCTATGAGTATAAAACAAAGAATTTGCCAAACATGCTGCTTGTAAAGCTTGTTGATGTGTTTAATGTTAATCTTGATTATCTATTTACCGGAAATTATCCAGTGTTTAGAAATAGTTTCTCTAACACATTGAAAATTAAGCAAAATCCGGATATTTCTGATAATATTAGTTCTTTCGGTAAACGTTATACAAAAATCTTACTCGAAAATAACATCACTGATTATGAGTTTTCAAGAATTGTGGGTATTCCGGAGCATAGGTTAGAAAAATTGGGTCTAGGAGTAATTCCTCCTACCCTTGATGATATAAATCGTATTAAGGCACGTGTTGATGTGAATATTGATTGGTTGCTTTATGGTGATTACAACAAACAAAAACAAAAAACTTCTAATTTGAGCAATTCAACATTGAATGAAGAAGAAGTCTTCATCCTAAAAAAGATTATTAAGCAAAACAAACATTTATTTGAATAAGAATCTTACATGAAATCTTCTGTTATTTCGTCTGATAAGCTCTTCTTCTGTTGTTAATTTATGAGCTTTATGCCCGTCATAACGGTCTAAGTTGACATTATGTATATCTTCTAAAGAACTTTTGGTGTTCATATAAAGATGATATTGTAAATCACATTCTTCTAAGTGTAGATATAACGGCCATAAAAATGAAATAAGAAGATCTAGTACCAATAAAATAGTAATAAAATTATTATTACCATTGATTAGTGTGCTTAGTCTTCTGCTTGTGTTTAATAAAATCTCTTTCATACCAATCTCCCTTATCATACCCGGATAAAGTAAACTATATATAAAATATCAGAAATAACCTATAATTGTCGTTATTTAAAGATTTCTTAATAATTTATTAGTTATAAAAGCAATAAAAAAGACTCCTCAAATGGAGTCTTTTTTAATATGGAGTGCAAGGGGCGAAACTCGAACTTTTATTGCAACAATTCGTAATAAAATTG
>JAMPEO010000058.1 GCA_023665105.1 Candidatus Gastranaerophilales bacterium
TGACTTATTTAACAATCTTCTTGAAGAAATAGCTAATACCAGACACGAATTTATAACTACAGATATATCAAATTTAATAAAGTAGCAAATTTTATTTTCATCAACATTATATTGATATGGCAATGAAAATAAATAAAGCATTACAATTCTCTCAAAAGTACATCAATGGCTCTCCTCAAAAGAAAAGGGAGATGGTTTCACAATATAATGACCGGATTTATGAACGGATTTGTTCTCATATATCTCAAGAAACAGATTCTTTTCGTTCTTGTGATGCACTAGAAGATATTCAAGCTATTTTACCCGAAAAGAAACGAATTGACATAAAAAACATACCATTTAAATTACGTGAAAAATTTGATGGCTCTTCAGATTTTATCTATGACAAGCACGATAATATAGTCGGACAAACTTTGGAACTTCCTGTTAAGAAAGGAAAAATTCAAGGGATTGCCTTACCTACATTTATGCACGAAATGACACATATTTTAGATAACTTTGTAAATCCAAAATACAATGCAAGGGCTGAGGTTTGCGAACGCAAAGGATTATATGGAAAAGCCTATGATAGGGTATATGAGAAATTGTACGAAATTGAAAAATACAACAATGAAACAGAAAAAGCATCTATTATAGAAGAACGACGCCAAGATGTATTAAAATTATTAAAAGGTAAATCTGTTGAAGATAAAATAGATTTAGTCCAAGATTTGCGATATAGTCTTGAGACAGAACAAAACGCATATCGTGAACAGGCACGTTTTGCAAATAAAATGTTTTCAGAAAAAAGAGAAGTAAATCCACATGATTTAAAAGAATATGAACAAAGTTATATGTTTGAAGAAAAACTTCAAATGCTCAAAGAAATAGGTTTAGATATTGTACAAAGTTTCCGTAAAAAGTTTGCGAAACAACTTAACAAAAATGTGTAAATAATTTCTTTTAATCCCGCAATATTGCTTGATAATAAGTTATATTTATTGTACCCTGAAATTGTGGAGAATGAGAACAATTTAGACTTGGATTTGATTAAACAAAGCTGCGGTATCGGTTCAGAGATAGACGCTGAAATTCTTATTGAAAATCTTATAAATCTATCTGATAATTACACTGATGAAGAACTCATTCAAATATACAATCATCTTATGGGAACTGTTTATAACCCAAAAGTTTTGATGCAGTTGATAAGATTATCAGACAAATACAGACACTCGTCTTCACTTAGTGTACTGGTTAATTTGCTATTGATGAGAATCAATCTTGAAAATACGCCTTACGATTTTGATGATTTAGTTAATGTAAGAGTGATGTGTGCAAAAGCTATAGCTAATATGAAAGATACTTCTGTTGTAGGCTCATTATTATATTGTCTTAATAACAAGGATGAAAACTATAAAGTAAGACTGGCATGTGCCGATGCTCTTGGAAAAATAGGTGATAAATATGCAGTAGCACCGTTGATTGATGTTATGCAGGATGAAGAAGAAAAATCTGTTTACCTTAAGGAATCCGCAGTATCTGCTTTAGGTATTCTTGGTGATGTTCGTGCAGTTGACCCGTTAGTTTCTATTTTAGAAGCAAAGCAAGGTTTTTTAGATAAGTTTTCATTTTTAAAAGAGCGTGTTATCGAAGCATTAGGCAAACTTAATGTGAACGATAGAAAAGTTATAAAAGCATTAAAAAATTCTCTTTATGATTCATCTCCAATGGTAAGAATAAATGCAATAGAAGCTATTATGAATAGCGAAGAAGATAATGCAGTAGAACTGATTAAACCATGCTTAAAAGATGATGATAACGAGGTTAAAAAGAATGCAATGGTAGCCTTATATAATCTTGAAGGCAGAGAAATTTTAGACGAAATATTATCAAATTCTGAATATGGTGAATTCTTACAAATAGAGGCTCAAAATCTTATTGATGAATATGAGGTTGATGAAGATGAAGAATAAATCTATAATTCTTTTATCTGGCGGACTTGATTCACTTGTATCCTTAGGAGTAGCCCAAAATGAATATAATATACAACTTGCATTAACATTTGATTACGGGCAAAAGTCACTTCAGCAAGAAGTTTCTGCTTCTAAGGAGATTGCAAAATATTATAATATAGAACATAAAGTTATAGAACTTCCGTTTTTGAAAGAAATCACAAAGACAGCTCTTGTAAGTAATGAAAATGTGCCGATTGAAAATCTCGGGACAACGGAAAGTGCTAAAGCTGTATGGGTTCCAAACAGAAACGGATTATTTCTAAATATTGCTGCGTCATACGCTGATACTTATGAATACACACATATTTTATTTGGAGCGAACAAAGAAGAAGGTGCAACTTTTCCTGATAATACACAAGAATTTATAGACGGAATTACAGAAAGTTTTAAATACTCAACAATGGTTCAAGCAAAAGTGGTTGCACCGTTGATTAATTATGACAAGAATGATATAGTTAGGTTAGCTTTAGAGCAAGCTGTACCTTTAGAAATGGCAAGAAGCTGTTATAACAACGGGGAGAAGAATTGCGGAGTTTGCGAATCTTGCAAACGATTAAAATCAGCTCTTGAACATAATAACGCAAACAATTATATAGAACGGTTATTTTAATTATGATTACAAAATATTTAGACGAAGAAATAAAATATATAGGTTCACAGTTAGCACCTCATTGGATATACAAAAACCATAAAATTCAAGGCGATGCAATAGTTGCATTTTGCGGAGAATGTGAGGTAAAACTTACAGAAATGGTTGATATTGAAGATGTTATCAATAACGAACCTATTTATAGCAAATATATGCTTAGTTTTATTACTGAACAATTCAATGTTAATCTTGTGGAAGGTGTTTTTAGACAAAGATTGCTAATCTGCATTATTAAGGAAGAATTAGAAAAGAGAGGGGTTTTTGTTGTAAGAAAAGGCGATGATTTGATGATTGATAATAAAAAATTATCTGTTTCCATTGCAACAAAATCACAAACTTCTATCCTTATACATACAGGACTAAATATCTTATCTGAAGGGGCACCTGTGAGTGCTTCCGGATTGACAAGTGAGCTTGGAATCACTGACATTAAAGATTTTGCAGAAACAATTATGCAAAGATATTCTGACGAAATTGAAGATATTATCTTAGCAAGTACAAAAGTTCGTGGAGTTTAGTTATGAGTCAATATTATAAAAAATATATGAAAAAGAAAGAAGAAGAAAAGCCTAGTTACATAAAGCTATTTATTGGTGCTTTTCTTATGATGATTGTATTTTTTGTTATTGTTGCAACACATCTTACATCTAGTGTTGACACCACTATCGGTGAAAATGATGAAGGTGATATAAAAGAATCAGGGCTTGGTGTTAAACATCTGATTGATAGCAGATTAAGATTTATACAAATGGAAGATGCAGGAAAACTTCAAACAAAATCTGATAAAGATAAACCTGCAAATATAGAACAATACAACAAAGAAATTCAACAAGTACAAGAAACAGGCTATAAAGGAAAACTTGAAAATTCGTATGGTTATAATGACACGCAACAAACTCAGCCATATAGTCATACATATAATAGTTCCTCAGCAAGCAGTAGTCCTGCTTCTAATACATCAAATTATGCAAACAAAACATATACTGTTCCGACTCCGTCAACACAGTTGAGAACAAATACATCAGCACCGACTCCATCACCGTCACACCAAATCCAAAAGAATTTAACACCAACAGGATTAAATTAGGATTATGACATATTTAATAGATACACATGCCCATTTGGATATGTATGAAAACCGGGCTGATATATATGAAAATGCACAAAAAAATAATGTAAAAAAAATAATTATACCGGCTGTTGAAACTCAATATTTTCAAAAAATAATTGATATAGCAAATCAATATGACGGTGTTTATTGTATGCTTGGAATTTTTCCATCAGAAGCAAAGACTTGGACTGTTGCAACAGCAGAATTGATAAAAGAACTTAGTACAAATGATAAAGTGGTTGCAATCGGTGAAATCGGTTTGGATTATTATTGGGATAAATCATTTGTTGATATTCAAAAAGAAGTTTTCATAGAGCAAATAAAACTCGCAAATGAACTTGGGTTACCAATAGATATCCACGATAGAGAAGCACATAAAGATACTTTTGATATCTTGAAAGAATATAATAAAGGTTCAGATGTTGTGTTTCATTGTTTTTCAGGAAGTCCCGAATTTGCAATGGAATGTATAAAAGAGGGTTGGTATATAGCACTGGGTGGAGTTGTAACATTTAAAAATGCTATTAAAACAAAAGAAGTTGCAAAAGTTGTTCCACTAGAAAAACTTTTATTGGAAACAGATTCTCCGTATCTTACACCTGTTCCGTTTCGTGGCAAAGAAAACCAACCTGCATACGTTAAATATGTGGCTGAGGAGATTGCAACACTAAGAGACATAGAAATTGAAGAACTAATGAAAACAACATCAGAAAATGCAGAAAGAGTGTTTAAGATTTGAAAAAAGAACGTTTAGATAAAATACTTGTAGATTTAGGCTATTTTGAGAACAAAAGTAAAGCTTCCGCATCGATACTTGCAGGTCAGGTAAAAGTTAATGATGAAGTGATAACGAAAGCCGGTTATCAGCTTAGTCCTGAGAAAGAATATGATTTTGTAGTAAAAACAATGCCTTATGTTTCTCGTGGCGGTTTTAAATTACAAAAAGCACTTGATGCATTTGAGTTTTGCCCTCAAGATAGAATTTGTTTAGATGCAGGGGCATCAACAGGAGGATTTACTGATTGTCTGCTGCAAAGAGGGGCGAAATTTGTATATGCAGCCGATGTTGGATATGGGCAGCTTGCTTGGAAAATTCGCTCAGATGAAAGAGTAAAAACAATAGAGAAAACCAACTTGAAAATCTGTGACAAGTCAGATATATATTCTGATAATGAACCGATGGCAGACTTGCTTGTATCAGATATGTCATTTATTTCATTAGAAAGAGTTTTGCCAAACCTAAAAACACTATTAAATCCGGAATTTCATGAGATGATATGTCTTATTAAGCCTCAATTTGAAGCAGGAAAAGAATATGTTGAAAAAGGAGGAGTTATTAAAGACAAATCTGTCCATAAAATGGTTATAGAAAATGTCGTTAATTGTGTGCATTCGCTAGGTTATACTATCTTAGGTTTAACATTTTCATCTATCAAGGGTCCTAAGGGAAATATTGAATACTTGATTTGGTTCAGTACAAAACAGATAGAAGAAATAGAGTTTTCCATTAGTGAAGTTGTTGAAACAGCTCATAATAACTTGAATTAGTAAGTTTAAGGTACAAAACTTGTACCCTGTTTGTTATGCTGATGAGTATTTATCATTCTTGTATATGTTATCTATTCACTAATCTTTATATTGATATAAAGATTAGATAAAGAAATCAGATTTTGTATTTTTTCGCATTATAATAATAATGTGAATAAATACTTTATATGGAGTTAGAAAAATGCAATCTGTAAAAGAAATTCTATCAATGTTAAATGATTCTGATAAGAATGAAATTGAAAATATGTTAGTTGATATCGGAACGCCTGCTGTACCTGAATTAGTTGAACAACTACAAGTTGTTAGAGGTTTGACTAGAGGTGTTGTTGCAATGACTCTTATTAGAATAGGTGATTCTTCTATTGATTATTTGAAGAAAGCTGCTCAAAATAATAAAGATTTCGAATGGGTTGCAGAATATCTTATTACTGAAATTAAAGGTAGCAAAGCTGCTTAAGTTTTAGTAAGTATAAACAGGTTAGAGGATGGACGTTTGTTCATCCTTTTTTAATGCAAAAATAAATCGGATAGAAACTTTCTATCCGATTTATCGTTATAAATGTTTTTAAATTTGGTTATGCACAGCAGCAAACATCAGGTGCGATTTGCTTATAAAAATCGTTTGCTTGTTCAAATTTGTAACCAAAGTTAAATAATTCAGACTCTTTAAGTTGAGGAGTCATGATTTGAAGTCCGATTGGCATTCCGTCAGAATCAAAACCAGCTGGTACGCTCATTGCAGGGATACCAACAAGGTTTGCACAAATTGTCGCAATATCTGTAAGATACATTGCAAGCGGATCTTCTGTTCTTGCCCCTAAATCAAATGCTGTGTTAGGGCAAGTTGGCGAAATCAAAGCATCAACTTTTTCAAATACTGCATTAAATTCATCAGCAACCAATCTTCTCATTTGTTGAGCTTTTTTATAATAAGCATCATAGTAACCTGAACTTAATGCGTAAGTTCCAAGCATTATACGACGTTTAACTTCATCTCCGAAGCCTTCTGCTCTTGATTTACAATATAAATCAAGAAGGTTTTCAGGGTTTGCTGTTCTGTGACCGTAGCGAACACCATCAAATCTTGCAAGGTTTGAACTGCATTCTGCAGTTGCTAAGATATAGTAAATACCGATAGAATATTTTAGTTTTGGAAGTGATACTTCTACGACTTCTGCACCTAAAGATTTATAGATATTAACTGCATTTTCTACAGCTTTACGAACATCTTCTGATACAGCATCTGTCATAAGATCTGAAATAACACCTATTTTTTTACCTTTAATATCATCGTTAAGGTGTGAAGAGAATTGTTCAACAGGAATGTTCAAAGATGTTGAATCGTGAGCATCGTGCCCTGATATAACTTCCAAAAGCATAGAAGCATCTTCTACTGTCCTTGCAAAAGGTCCGATTTGGTCAAGAGATGATGCAAAAGCTATCAAACCGTATCTTGAAACTCTTCCATAAGTAGGTTTCATACCTACCAAACCACAGAAACTTGCAGGTAATCTAATACTTCCGCCTGTGTCTGAACCTAATGCTAACGAAGCTTCACAAGCAGCTACAGACGCTGCTGAACCGCCTGATGAACCTCCCGGAACCTTATTTAAATTCCAAGGGTTATGAACTTTTTTGAATGCTGAATTTTCATTTGAAGAACCCATCGCAAATTCATCAAGATTTGCTTTACCAACAATAGGAATACCATTATCAAGCAGTTTTTGAGTTACTGTTGCGTTGTAAGGTGACACAAAGTTTTCAAGAATTTTACTTGAAGCGGTAGTTCTTGAACCTACAAGGTTCATATTATCTTTTAATGCTAACGGAACACCTGCTAACAAAGGTAATTTTTCTCCGTTTGCAACCATATCATCAACTTTTTTTGCTGTATTTAGTGCGATTTCTTCTGTTACAGAGTTGAATGCACCAATTTTATCATCAACATCACCAATTCTTGATAATGTTGATTTAGTCAACTCAACTGCAGAAATTTCTTTGTTTACAATCATTCTGCTTTGTTCAGCTGCACTCTTTTTTAAAATTTCTTCCATCTTTCACCTCGTAATCTTTATCCAGATTATATCAGAAAAAAACTGTATGTAAAAGCTATTGTTATCTTTCATCAGGTGAAACGTATGTGTATGAGTCGGTTGTTGCCAGTCCGAGTTTTATTGCTGCAACTGCTGCTTGTACTCGACAGGTTACGCCCAAAACTTCATAGATTGCACAAACGTGTGCTTTAACTGTATGTTCGGTTATTATCAAACGTTCAGCAATTTCTGAATTGTATAAACCTTCAACAAGCAGGCATAAAACTTCTTGTTGACGTTCCGTTAAAATATTATTTTTAAAATTACCCATATAATTTATCCTTTTCCATTAAACTTAAAATTCGCCCGATTGGGTATTAGTGACTTGAGCTATTTTTATCAAATCACGGATTTCAAAAATTTTGTTAATGTATTGTCCGATAAAATATTTTTTGTATCAATTTTGGCATGGTTTGTTAACACTTGTTTTGTGTTTATATGCAACCATCTATTAGGCATTTTCTTGTTTAATAAATAATAAGTTGAACTTTTTAGTTCAAGACTACTGATTTTTTTTAATTGAAATAACTATTTTTATGTCCTCCGGACGGGGTCGCTTTGGTGGCAAAGCGACGCAAACCACCGACACGCCTTCATTCACATCAATACAATAACTCGCATTAAGCCGAATAACTCGGTACTGCGTACCTCAAACAAATTCGGCTTTGATGTTCACTCGTTAGTATTGATTGTTCTCTTTCAGGCTATCGTCGGATTATTATCTAAATCATTATTTTATTTGGGTTTGTTAATGATTTGTTCTTTGAAATGTTGTTATTTATTTGGTTTAAGTATTTGTAAGTTTCTTGTTTCTGATAGAGTTTTTCGAGCATCTCTAAGTATTTTTCTGTTTTCATCTGATAAACTCAATCCGTTGCATAACCTATCAATAAATCCGTTGTTTAGTTTAACAGCTTTTTCAAAAGCACCTAATTCTTCTAAAACACCTTTAACATCTGAAAGCTTGTATCCAAAAGAACGTTTTGATTGATAAACCATTGTATCACCGCTTTCAGCAGTAATAGGTTCTCCGCCAAGTTCAAAATATAACTTGAATACTGATTTCAAGTCTTGTAGTTCAGCTTGCATTGTAGTAATGCTTTGTTGAATGCGTAAAAATCTTTCAAATAAGTAATCTATATTATCAAGCTGTTTTACTTGCCAATCGTATTTTTGTAAATAAAGTTTCTTAAGCTTAGGATAAGCTAATGCTAATCCCATAGTGTCATCCATTGCTCTATGGTGATTTTCCATAGTTACGTGGAATTTTTCTGTTAAAGCTACAAGTCCGTGAGATTCTAAATCAGGACAAATTTCTTTGAACATTTGCTGTGAATCTATTTTTTCGTTTTCAAATTTTTGTTTGAAGACTCTTTTATATGCTTCGTTCAAGAATGAATGGTCAAATATAGCGTTATGAGCAACTATAGGGTATTCACCGATGAAATCTCTTATTTTTGGTAAGATTTCTGCTTCTGTTGGTGCATCTGCGACCATTTCTTGTGTGATTCCGTGAATAGCAATACTGGACTTTCTTATGTGTTGTTCAGGGTTGATTAACGTTTGGAATGAATCTTTTACTTTTCCATTTTCCAGTCTTACTGCTGCAAATTCAATAATTTTTTCTTTTGTATAATCTAAACCGGTTGTTTCTGTATCCAGAACTATTTCAATAACTTTTTTTCTTGGCATATAATTTATTCTCCAAATGAATAATAGCATAAAAAAAATATATATGCTATCATAGGAACAGGGGTAAATAAAAGGGGTAAAGGTGTA
>JAMPEO010000059.1 GCA_023665105.1 Candidatus Gastranaerophilales bacterium
GGAATATCAAAAAAGGATAAGGGTATAACACATGGCAGTTGGTGCAAGAGATTTTATAGACAAGCTATTAGTAGAGAAATACGCAAAAGAACAAGTAGATAACCATAATCAACTTGAGTCAAAAATCTCACCAGATGAAGTATTTGAAGTAATGAATTATACATCCAACAATGCCATAAATTACTTTAAGTTGTCTCAAAGGCTTGCAATAGCGTGTTATGCAGTAAATGCGAAAGCCGCCAAATATAGAACAATCAAGCCTATAAGACAAATGGCATAAGGATTTAAACTCCGAATTTTTCGGAGTTTTTTGTTATACAATCTGGTTTGTATGTGAACCTTGATAATAGTTTTTGATATCATAAAACATAGTATCTAATATTATATTAATAGAATCTTTTGTATTATACGCAATATGAGGAGTGACAATAACATTATCAAAACTCATCAGTTTTTGAGCTAATATTGTGCTTTCAAGACATTCACAAGATGCTGTTTTAAGTGTTTTATCAAAATCAACAATATTACTATTTAATTCTTCACATTCTATAACATCAAGTGCAGCACCTTTGAGTTTTCCATCTTTTATAGCATCATATAAAGCTGAAGTATCTATCAATTCGCCTCGTGCAGTATTAATGATATATGCATCTTGTTTCATAATATCGAATTCTTTTTTAGAAATCATGTGATGAAATTCTTTAATATATGGAACATGTAATGTAATAATATCAGAATTGCTTAAAAGTTCTCCAAGTGAAACATATTCAACAAACTCTTTAATATTATTATTAACTTTAATATCGTGTGCATAAATTTTCATCCCAAAAACATCTGCAAGTTCGCAAACTGCACTCCCGATAGAACCGGTTCCAATAACACCAAGTGCAAGTTTTGAAATATCACGTCCTTCGTATTTTTCATGTATGGTATGCCTGTTTTTTACATCATTAGCTGCCGGAATAAAGTTACGAACCATTGCTACAATCATACCAATAGTAAATTGTGCAACAGAAGTACGACCATAATCACCAACATTTAAAACGGCAATATTTCTATCCATACAAGCATTTAGATCTATATGGTTATATCCGGTTGAGCGTGTTGATATTACTCGTAAGTTTTTAAACTGGTTGATAACTTTTTCTGTAATTCTAGAGTTTATAAAAACACTCAAAACCGCAGTTTCATTTTTTTCTTCTTCTGTTAATAAGGTGCTTTCATTCAAGCTTTCTCTATGAAAGGAAATTTCAAAATCTTCTATATCATTATGTTCAAAATATTTTTTTTCTGATTCTCGATAATCAAACATCAGCATTTTTATCATAAAAACTCTCCTTTAAACCAAGATTATAGAAGTTAATAAATTTATGCTATTGCCGTGTCAGGCAGGTTTAAAAGTAAAAGATAACACTTTTGTCTAATGAAACAGGGTTTAAAAAAGTTTATCTTAAAAATACAAGAAAGGAGTTTTCTATGAATCATCATGAGTTAATAATAAGAGAACCTGACTTATATTTTGATAGTATTCACCATGAATTAAATAATTTTTTAAGAGATACAGTACTGGGACCTGCATTTTCTAATCCGTTGAATGTCAAAAAGAATTCAGTATGGCGTCCGTCTGTAGAGGTTAAGCAAAATGAAAAGGAATATAAAGTAAAAGTCCAATTACCTGGTGTTAAAAAAGAAGATATTGAAGTTACATTAGATAATGATTTTATGACAGTAACTGCAGAAATTGAAGAAGAAAAAGAAGAAAAGGAGGAAAAAGAAAAGAACGCTAAATATCATACTTGTGAATTTAGATATGGAAAATATCAGCGTACAATTTCTTTTGATCAGCCTATTAAAGCCAATGATAGCAAGGCTGAATATAGAAACGGTGTATTAAGAGTTATTATTCCGAAACAGCATATAGAAGAAACAAAAGCGAAACGTTTGGAAATACATTAATATATAATCTGCTGATATTTGAGGGGTAATCACAAATTCAGTCCGCAAGCATAATTATGCTTTTGCCGACAGCTTGATTGAAAAAGCAGATGAATTTGGATGAATCTCAAAAGAAATTCCGATGGTTGATATAGATTCAAATCGGAGCAGATGTATAAGTTATCTCCAATACGTTTAATAAAGACCGCCTCCGAATAAATATTTATTTTCGGCAGAGTGCGGTAGAGAGCGGCTCAGTCCGCTCTCATTTATTGTTAAGTCGGATGAGGTTTGGTTTTATTGTTTATACTTCGTACAACGAAAACATAATCGTACTGTCATGCTGAATTTATTTCAGCATCTGTTCCTATACGTTCAGATTCAGACCCTGAAACAAGTTCAGGGCGACAGTCCTGTGTTGTACGTTTACACAGATCAAGAAGACTTAGCTCCACATAATATCTATTAGTAAAAAACGTCTATTTCCTCATACTAAAGTATGATATTTCCCCTACTAAGGTATAGAACTATATTCTTATACCGTTGAAATGAATTGTAAAGAAATGTAACATGCTAATAGATGTTACGTTGACATGTTTACAGGTAACATTAAAAAAACCATGAAAACAACTAAATAATTACAATTAACAATGAAAGGAGAATACCTATGGGAATGGCAGCTTCTCAGGCTAGGTATTTAGCGTTGTCTGCCAGAAAGACAAACACTGAGTACGAAGGTCAACAGTTAAACCAACAAAGGCTTAACTTAGCAAACCAGTCAGCTGATTTATTCAATCAGATGTTGACAATGTCTGTTCCGACGTGTCCGGACAGTAATGATTTCACCACTCTTCAATATTCTTGGAGTGATGGTATTAACGATTCAGTAATCTCTGATTACTATCAACTTGGTTCACCAAATGAAGATTACAACTATGTTGTAACAAGTTACCACTATGAAGATGTTTATACGGGTGCTGTTAAGAAAATGAACATGCCTCAAATTCAAGCATCTAAAACAAATGATTTCACTGTTAATCCGGATAAGACTTATACGGTACAACAGTTAACTTACCACAGAGAATCAAAACCTGGTGCAGGTGACGATTCATATACATTATCTGTTGTAAGAAATGATGTAGAATCAACAAGAATTTTCAAACGTGCAGATGTTAATACAGATTTAGATACTGTAGATGAACTTGATGCACTATCAAACAGAACAACAAAAGCTACAGCCGGTGACAAAGCAACATTTACACCAAAAACTACAGTGACAGATCCTGGTACAGGTGCTGTTACAGTAACACCGGCACAATGGGCTTTCCAAGATGAAATTAAAATCCAAGTAAACAACCCTGAATTTGATCCTAAAAAACCTATTGATGCAACTAATCCAAGAACTATTGAAGCATCAATACCGGCAGGTCAAGCATTTAGTCAAGTTGACTTTGATGATGAAGCTCAAGCTGATATTGTTGAACTATTAAGAGAAAGCTTCGGTGCAAAATATGATGCATCAAAAACATATTATGCTACAGCTGTAGATACAGGTAAAAAGGATGCTGAAGGCAACGCAATAATGACTTATGCGTTTGTTGTCGGTGAAGATATGGATGCAGCTCAAGGTTCACAAGGTGAGATTGCACAGGTTCAAGTAAGAAGTGGTGATAGCACAGTATATTATACTGATGGTACATCTTACTTAACTGCTCAAGAATTATCATCTATTGATTTATCTGATCCTGATAATCCTATTGACCAATTAAATTTCCATTCAGCAGTAAACAATCCTGTATTCAGTAACTTTACAGCTGTTGGAAACAGTGAATTAACTGAATTATCTTTAGAATCATATAATGAAAACGAAGACATATCTACAGAAATTCAGCAAGTTATTAAGGATATGAAAACAACTAACCCTGTTGCTTATGCAAACTTGTCAGCTTGTTTCGATCCTGATACAGGTGAATATCTAGGCGGTATTTACTCATTCAAAATGTTTGGTACAACTTACTATACAACTACTGCTGATTTGGAATCTGCTACGCAGGGTGCATATAGAGAAAACGCTACAGCAAGTAACGGTATTGACTCTCAATATAAGCTTTCATACTACAAAGCAGGTTATATCAGTACAAAAATTGAAGAAAGCAAACTTGCATTACTTGAAACAGATGGTAAAGGTCGTTTCTCAACTGTTAAGTTTGAAGATGATAGTGTAGTTTACTCTCTAAACTGCGAAACTATTACAGACGAAGCAGCTTATCAAGATGCGATGAACCAATACTTCTATAAACAAGAAAAATATGATAAGCAAGTTGCTGATATCAATGCTAAAACTGAAATTATTCAAGCAGAAGACAGACAGCTTCAATTAAGACTTGAACAGCTTGGTACAGAGCAAACAGCTCTTCAAACCGAAATGGAAGCTTGTCAAAAAGTTGTCAGCAAAAACGTCGAAACAAGTTTCAAAACGTTTGGCGGTTAGTAAATTTAGTAAACTCTTTTTCGTTGTTAATTATGGTAAGAGAGGCAAATCTTTTCAGAGGGTTTTGCCTCTCTTTTTATATTTTAGAGAGGGTGTATCTGTTATAAAGCTTTGGTTTTCGACATTCGCTTTACAAAGAGGCACATTTGCAAATTTTATAATATAATCATTGTAAATAGGCTGAGTATGAAAAAATATATTAGAAGACAAGACGAAGTAAAACAAGTCTCTACGACTGGTGCAAGAGCGTTGCTTGTCCTTATTGCACTTGCAGAAGGACCGAAAAGTTTTAATGAAATTCGTGATTTCCTTGTTGAATGCGGAATTGCGGATAGAACTATTTCTATTGATACTATTCGTATTGATATAAGAACACTTAAAGCCATTGGATGTGAAATTACCAGAGCGACTAAAAAGACGGATAATAAACACGTTCTTGCTTCTCATCCGTTTACGCTTGTTGTTAATGATACTGAAATTAAAGCGTTAAAAGAAATCTATCTTAAGATTGCCAAGTATTGCTCTCCTCAAAAACTATTAGAATATCACTATCTTTTAGAGCGTATTGCTTCAATGATTAAATCAGAAAAATATGCGGAAAGTGTACGTGGTATCTCTTTATTAAAAGCCGTTGATATTAAGTTATTAGAAAATCTTGTCAATAATGAAAGAACGCATAATATAATTAAAATAAAGTATCAACCGCCGAATCAGAAAGAACGAGAGTATGATATTACACTTGAAAAACTGGGATTGAGAAATAATAAATTATATGTTTATTGTTATAACCATACAACTCAAAAACGTTCTTTTTTGAATGTTGCCAGAATTAAAGAAATAATATGTAATATATTTGATAAGAATTCTCCAAGAGGTCTTGATATATATGTAAAATTTAAATTAAATTCTTATAATGAATATTTTTTGGAAGAAAATGAAACTATAGAGGAGGAACACGGAGATTACGCAATTATAACAGGAAGATATTTTAACGAATTTATTGCTGTACAAAGGATGTTATATTTCTGTCCGGACTGTGTGATTTTGGAGCCTGAAAATATTAAAATAAAAGTATTAAACAAGTTAAAAGAAATGAGGGATATTTATGGCTAACACAGATAGAATAAATATTGCTTCATATAAAGTTCTGCAAACATTGTTATGTTTGTTTAAAAAAGATATGACTATGAAAGAACTTGTTGATGACTTAAATGGTGCTAATCTAGGAAAGTATAATAACTTTGTTATAAGTAAATATATCAATACTTGTAAGGCTTGCGGAATTGATATCCAAAAAATAAACAATAAATATACCATAATCAATTTTCCTATAGGTATGCGTTTCAATGCAAGAGAAAGCAAATTATTGCATGAAATAGTATCTTTTACAGAAAACTTTAAGCTGGATAATGGTATTATCAGCACGATTCATAATTTATTTAATAAATTACATCTGCAATTTTTTAAATCAAATAATGGACTGCTTTCCAGTAAAAATTGTCGTATTATAAAAACATTTGAAAAAGCTTGTGAAGAACAGTATCAAGTAAAGATTATGTTTAAGAACAAGACTGTTTATAAATGTTCTCCAAAATCCATAAATGTTGAAAATGGCAGGATTTTCTTTACTACGGATAATTTTGCAGGTGTAAAACAAATAAATCCGGACGATATTATTGATATAATTATTACAGAAGAAAAATCTGTATCAAAATATTCTTCACCAAATGTTATTTTTGAATTGTATGGACAGCTGGCAAAAAATTATCAACTTAAAGAGAACGAACAAATTATAAGAATAAAAGATGATAATACACTAGTAGTATTAAATAAATATGAGAAAAAGAAAGAATTATTACATCGTCTAATGCGTTATGATTCTTCTTGTAAACTAATCAGTCCAAAAGAATATGTTATAGATATAAGAGATATGATTATTAAATCTATTGAAAACCAAAATTAGTCTATTATTTTATAATATTTTGAGTTTGTAATATAATGAAGTTATGAGCGAATTAGAGAAAATACAAGATTTAGTAGCAGAAAATAGTTACGGTGAAGCAAAAAAAGCACTATTAGCATATATTGCTGACGGGCATGAAGAAGAAATCGAAATTATTAAACTAATGGGGCTAATCAATGTCAATTTGCTGCTGTTTGCAGATGCAGCGAAAGATTTCGAAAAAGCTCTTAAGTTTTCGCCGAAAGATGCAACAGCTTTATTTTATCTTGCTAACTGTTATGATAATCTTGGAAAACTTTCTGATGCTGAAAGATATTATATAAAAGTACTTGAAGTTCGTGAAAATTATATTGATGCTTATAAAAATCTTTGCATCATATATATGAAAACAGGAAAAGAACAGCAAGCTATTGAATTAGCACAAAAGGCAAAAGATATCGCTCCAAATGATTACACTTTTGATTATTTAATAGGTACCGCAAGTGTAACATTAAAACAGTATAACAAAGGTATTCAACATCTTGAGCATGCTCTTGCGTTGAATCCGCAGCATTTTCAAATATATAATAATCTTGGAACAGCTTATTTGCTTACTGGAATGAGAGATAAAGCTCTTACTTGTTATAAAAAGGCTATAAAAATTAAGCCTGATGATGCTGTTTCATATTATAATATTGGTTCTATCTATCAGATTCAAAATCAACACGCACAGGCATGTGATTATTTTTCAAAAGCGTATCAGCTTGATAATCAAGAAAATTATCTTGTTTCACTTGCTTTATCAGAATTGAAAGACGGTCAGATACAGAATGCGGCAAAGCACTACAAAGCATTAGCACTATTGCATCCGGAAAAAGACTCATTCCAATACAATCTTGCTTCTTGTTATGAGCTTCTTAGAGATTTTACCAGTGCTATAAGTATTATGAAAAAACTTGTTGTAAGAAATCCTAAGTCTGTATCTATGGCTCAAAAACTTGCAAATTTGTATATTGAAATTAGAAATTTCCGTGAAGCTAAAGAATTGTATGATACTGTAATATTAAAAGCTTCACCTTCATCAGAAGTACTTTATCAATATGCAATACTTTCTACACAGTTGTTTGATACTGGTACTGCAGAAAGAATATTTAAAAAAGTTATTAAAATGGAGCCTGATAATGCTGTTGCTCATAAAGATTTGGGTGTTATTTATCTTAATCAAAGATTATTTGATTATGCAGAAGATGAGTTTAGAACTGCAATGAAACTTGCTCCGGAAAATTTTGATATAATCTTTGAATTTGCTAACTTCTTGTATTCTGTATCAAAATATCAAGAAGCAGATGAATATTATGATAAAGCATTATCAATAAAGGATGATGTTGTTGCGAAATCTTTGCAGGCAATCAATAAGATTGAATTAAATGAACTTGAAGAAGCAAAACAGTTGATAGAAGAGGCTCTTTCTGAACAACCTGAACACGAATATATTCAGTTCCTTGCAGGTAGAATTTACTATTCATTAAAACATTATGATGATGCAAAAATCTACTTTATCAAATCGTTAGAACAGAATCCTGATAAAGAAACAAAGAATTTACTTGCATTGACATATTTCGAGTTGGGCGAGTATGAAAAAGCTCTTCATATTTTTGATGCATTGTTAAAAGAGAATAAAAAAAATATTTCTTTAATGCTTAGTAAAGCAAAATGTTATGAAAAAATGGAAGAAGTTGATAATGCCCTTGCAACTCTTGATGAATTAACAGAAATTTTCCCTGAATGTGAAGAGGCACACGAAATTATAAGACGAATTTCTTAAAATTTACTTGCGTAAATTAGCTGCCCCTTTTAAATAAACAAATTCCGGTTCAAAGTTATCTTCACAATTAAGGACTACGAGTACTCGTAAGCATTTCTCAAGTGAATTTGGAACACCGAGTTCATGAAAACACATCATAGCGACTTTGTTCCAACCTAAATCTTGTCTTGCAAATTTTGCAGGAAATTCTGCATCTAAATCTTCTGTCAAAGTAAAAATAACGTGAGAAATATATTCTTGTTTTATATTATTTCTCTTTATCATCTCGTTAAGAAGTTCAATAGTTGCAACTTTAATGCTATCAACAGTGTTTTCGTCTACAGTAATAGCACCTCTAATACCTTTATTTAACATTTTTTACTCCGTTAAACCAATCTCTGGCAAACATTTCGCCCTTACCTTCAGGTTTTACTTTTACAAGACGTATTAGTCCGTCACCTGTTGACATTGTTAAACCATCTTTTGTAGCATTTACTATCTCTCCTAATTTATTTGGCTCACATTTGCAATCAGAATTTTGAATAACTTCTGTTTTCAAAACTTTAATAATTTTCCCGTTATGGATAAAATATGCACCTGGAGATTTGTAGATGCCTCGAACCAAATTATGTATATCTTTTGCAGATTTCGACCAATCAATAAGTGCTTCTTCTTTTGTGATTTTATTTGCCATACAAACACCGTCTTCACATTGTGGTACAGGTGTAAGACTGCTTTCATAAATT
>JAMPEO010000005.1 GCA_023665105.1 Candidatus Gastranaerophilales bacterium
AAAACCCCGCAAAATAAATCTTTTTTAAAGATTTTCCCTATAGATGACTACTTAAAACAAATGTCATCAGTGGCTTGAAGCTGTTTCTTTCTGATTAAATGCATTGTTGCATCAACCAACAACTCAAATGACTTGTCTGTAATTTCAGGAAAGTCTGCTTTGATTTGTTCGCCAACCATTGCTTCCAACCTTCTCTCGTCGGCAAGAGTTTTTAATTCTGTGTCTTGTGTCAACATGTCAACATAATCTCTACGATTAACTCTTTGTGATTGACTAAAGCTTAACCATAGTGACTTAGGGTCGATATTCTTAACTTTTTCAATCGATTTCTTTAAATTGTCAAACATTCTAATGACTCCTACACACTATTATATTTTAATTAAGTTAACTAAGAACAAATAATTAACTTTTTTTATCTCTTTTTTAACAAAATTTTACATTATTTTGAGTGATAAAACAAGCTTTAATATTTCTTTATCTCAGGTTTACCAATCTTTGAAAGCAAATACCTGACGGTTGCCCACATATAACATTTACGTGCACTGTCTTTAAAATACGTTTTATATATAAAACACTTATTACAATCGCATCCAATTTCATAACAATCTATTGCCGTATCATTCCATTTTTTTATATTATCCCTGCAAAAAAAGTGGGGTATTTCGTTGTACATTTCCAAGTCTCTTTCTTAAATCTACTACCGGACAGTTGACTATTTTGTCAAAATATGTTTAAATGTAAATCATAAACTTACATTTGTATAAATATTGTAAGATTATATTTTACATTTGTCAAGTAATGTTAAAGGAAAGTAAAGAGTAAAGTTTACAAAAAATATGAAAATAATTGAAATTTTAGAAATAATAAATAAAAAAACAGGCATGCCTGTAAACCAAAGTACACTTGCAAAAAGTCTTGAAGTAACAAGACAAACTATTTGCAATAGAGTAAAAAATAATAGCGAATTAACAGTAAGCGAAGTACATAAAATTGAACAATATTTCAACATCAAAATACTTCAAGAACACAATACCAATTCTGAATGGGCAACAATAGATTTCTATCCGGAAGTTTTTGCAAGTTGCGGGGACGGAACTGTTACATTTTCCGAAGAAAAAACATCTGTACAACTTCCAAAAGCAATGCTATTAAACTATTCACCATCCAAACAATACTCTATGATTTTTGCAAAAGGAGATAGCATGTCTCCATTTATCAATAATAATGATAAGTTAATTGTCGAACACTGGGAGAATAATCAAATAATAGATAACAAGATTTATGTATTTTGTTATAAATCTGAATTTTTCGTAAAACGATTGTCAAAAAATGTTGATGAAATTATTATCACATCTGACAATCCTAACTATAGTGTCAGAACAGTGAAAGGCGAAGATATTAACGATTTACACATAATCGGACAAGTTGTAGGAATTGTGAGAAATATATAAATGGCAACTGAAGACTCTATAAAAATAACCGATAACGGGGTAATCCTTAAAATTAGAATAGCTCCAAACTCTGCCAAAAATCAGGTTATTATTTCTGATGACATGATAAAAATTAAAGTAACCGCTCAACCTATAGAAAACAAAGCAAACAAAGCTGTTATTGAATACTTATCAAAGCTTGTTAAAATCCCTAAACCCAGTATTTCTATAATAAAAGGTGAAACATCAAAAGACAAAACCATACTTTTACAAACTTCTGATATCAAAAAGCATGAAGAAATAAAAAATATTATATTAAACTCATAATCATTTAATCAAAATAACCCCAATAAGAAGCCAAATAGAATAAATAATAGCGTCATTACTTGTTTGAACATAGCGTAAAATACCAAACAAACTATATAAACACACCAATATACCAACCGTAAATGTTATACTTCTCCAAAATACACGTACATAATCAAACAATCCAAATTTCTTCTTGGCAATATTTTTATCTTTTAGTATTTCTTTTGAAAATTCTTTGTCATAAAAAACTTTTTCTTCTCCGGATTCTTCTTGATATGACTCATTTAAGTCTTCTTCAATAATTTGTTTTTCATGAACATTTGTTCTATATTCACAATCCAGTTTTTCTTGAACTGGTTCTTGTTGAATTTTTTTAAAATTTTCTATTTTCTGTTCAAACTCAGCTACCGGCTCAGGTTCAGATTTAAATTGTTCTTCAATATGTTCCGGCTCGTCAACATCAGGTCTTGAAAGAACATCTCTAATTTTAAAATCATTTTCTGCATCATTAGAAACAGTCTTTTTGAAAATAACAATACAAAGTATAGTTACAAGAGTCAATATTACCCATAGAGATGTTGTCATGCCTGTCTTTCCTTTATATTTAATTCAACATATTCATCTTATCACTATTTCCGATAAAGACCATACATTATTTAATGTAACGTTTTGTATATTTAATTATAAAAAATTTTGACTATATTGAAAAAATTATTAAACAAATAATGTAGAATATCGAGGTGTATATGTTTTTAATGGATTTTTTCAGACGTCGTCACACATGCAATCACGAACACGTATCTCCAAGTGCACAATTCAGCTATTGTCCTGATTGCGGAGAACTTATTGAAAACGAATGGTATATAACACGTTGTGCTTGTTGTGGAATCAAGCAAAAAGCAATTATTAAAAACGGTGAAATTATACCGGAAGCAAACTTTTGTCATAACTGCGGCGGTAATGAATATATAGTAGAAAAAATTCCTAAAATAAACTTTGTAGACATTAACTACGCAGTATTAGTAAAAACAGTTGTCCAAGAAGACAGAGTAGAAGAAGTTACCCAATGCTGGGAAGAAAAACCAGCATACACACCAAAATTGCTGCAAATATACCAATAAAATCAGCTAATAAACCAACTGCAAGGGCATATCTGTATTTAGTAATACCGATTGTGCCGAAATATACAGCCAACACATAAAAGGTAGTTTCAGAGCTACCGACAAGAACAGCACAAAGCTTGGTCGCATAAGCATCCGGACCAAGCTTTTGTGCTAAGTCCGTAAATAATCCTAATGTTGCAGAGCCGGATAATGAACGTGTAATCATAACAGGCAACGCATCAACAGGAATAGCTAATTTAGTTAGGACAGGTGCTAATAGAGCTGCGATAGAATCCATAGCACCGGAAGCTCTAAACATAGAGATTCCTACTATTATCGCCACCAAATATGGAATAATATTTATAGAAACCTTAAACCCATCTTTTGCTCCTTCGGTAAACTCTTCATATATAGGAACCTTTTTCACAATTCCCATTGTAAGAACTAAAATAATAATAACAGGTAAAGCCCATAAAGAAATCAAATCAATCATTGTTCTTCACCTCGTTGAACCTGCGGTTTCCATATCATTTGAAATATTTTTGCGATAATAATAGAGCTTAAAAATGCTGTTGCAGTAACTATCATTGTTGGAGCAATTATTTCTGTAGGATTTTTAGCACCGACAGCAACAAGTATTGCAATAACTGTTGCAGGAATAATTTGAAAACCCGCAGTATTCATTGCTAAGAACATACACATTGCATTTGATGCTGTCGTTTTATCTTTGTTTTCTTCTTGCAATTCCTGCATAACTCTTAACCCGATTGGTGTAGCCGCATTCGTAAGCCCCAAAGCGTTAGCAGAAAAGCTCAAAGCAATATTACCTATTGCAGGATTTTCGGGTGGAATTTCATCAAACAACCATCTTGTAACAGGTTTAATTAATTTGGCGATAATCTGAACAAGCCCTGACTTTTCAGCTATTCGCATAATTCCTAGCCAAAAAGCCATTATGCCTATCAAAGATAGAGCTATTTTCACAGACAAATCCGCACCGCTAAGAATTGCATTCACAACATCTTGAAGTCTGCCGTTTATCGCACCAAAAATAATGGAAAAAACTATCAAAAAATAAAAAATGTAGTTCATAAATCAATTATACACACAAGAGTAATTAGGCACAATATGCAAGATTAATGTTACTCAAGTTCATAAGATAGTAAGATTAAATAAAAAACAAGAAAGAATAAAATATAAATAAATACACTGCTTTTGTCAATTTGGTATATTTCTACTTACTTTTCGCCCTCATTTCATTAAAAAATGTTAAAAAATAAAAACTAAATAGCAAATTATGTATTTACTACACTTAATATAAACATAAGAAGATAAAAAAATACTATAAGATTAATAAACAACTAACAAAAGCGGTTCATAAAGAACCGCTTCACTTTATTTAGTCTATTTAAAGAATGGTTATTTTACTCTAACTTTTGGTTCAACTGACATGCCAGGAGCAATAAGATATTTTTCCATATCAGCTTTTTCTGTAAATACGATTTTCACCGGTATTCTTTGTACAATTTTTACGAAGGAACCAACAGCATTTTCAGGAGGGAATAAACTTGATTTAGCACCTGAACTTCTCTGAATACTATCTATTTTGCCTTTGAATTTATGTTTTGGATAAGTATCAATCTTCATAGTAACAGGCATGCCTGCTTTCATGTGTTCAAGTTGTGTTTCTTTAAAGTTTGCAACAACCCACACTTCATTAGGAACAAGTGTAAATAAAGGTGAACCTGCTGCAACCATCATACCTTTTTCTACTCGTTTTGAAGATACAGTACCATCTTGCGGAGCATAAATTGTTGTGTACGAAAGGTTAAGAGCAGCAGCATCTCTTTGAGCTTTCAGCACTTTCAAATCAGCATCGGCAACATTATTCCCGCCTGTGATGATATTTTCTCTTGCTTCTGTGTGTCTTGCAGACAATGAATCTCTTCTTGTAATTGCATTATCAAGAGTTTGTTTTGAAACAGCACCTGCTTCATATAGTTTTGTATATCTCTCAACATCTTTTTGAGCAACAGCTTTTTCTGTACTAACAGCATCCAAATCAGCCTTTGCATTCTTTTGATCTAACAATTTCTTTCTGTAAGCAGCATCAGCTTGTTCAAATGCTACTTGATAATCTCTAGGATCAATTTTCGCAATCGGATCACCTGCTTTTACTTGTTGGTTATCTTTAACATAAACTTCTATAATCTCTCCTGAAACTTTTGGAGAAACACTTACAGTGGTCGTTTCAACATAAGCATCGTCAGTTGTTTGATATCTTGTCATATCATAACCGATAAAACCAACCACAACAAAAGCCACCAAAGCTATTGCCATAAAGATTTTCTTTTTTGTAGTACTTTTTTGTTCTGTGTTTTCTGTACTTTCAGAACTTTCTTTTTTTAATTCTTCCATTTCCACCTCTTATATACGTATTTCTATTGTTTCTTCTATAATCTTTCTAAAATGTATCAAACCTTCTATGACTTTATCGATTTTTTCTTGTTCAAATCTTTTATCCAAACTTTTAAAAACAGGTTCAATCATCTCAAAACATTCATTTACTGCATCCATACCGCTATCAGTAATATTTATAACTTTTGCTTGACGTTTATTTTTAGTTGTTTCTTTTCGCTCAATAAAACCGTCATTTTCCAGAGTATCTAATAATCTGCCTGTATTACCTCTATCTTTTAATATTATTTTTGCTAAATCCCGTTGATGTATTTCACCATCGTGCTGGTGAATAGTTAACAGAACACACATTTCATCCAAAGTAATGGGCAAATCAAAACTCATCTCCAAATATTTACCCATCATCTTGAAATATTTTTCTGTTAGTTTTATCTGATAGAATATTGACTGCGTGAAGTCATAATCCTTTTTATGGTTTTCTGAATTTGTTTTCATACTCTTTTCTGATATCATATTTATTAAGTTTTATGTGTTGCATTTACAACATTATTATGGTATCATCTTTCATAGAAAAATTCAAGAGGTTGGAGAAAAATGAAAAAATTTATATCATCTGTACTACTTTTAAGTTTCATGGGAATGGGATTATCACCTGCACAAGCATTCTTCAAAATGGGTGTAGAAAAAAGTACACAAATAGAACAAAGTAAAAAAACTGACAAACAATTATACAAGACTGTTAAGAGTAAAAAGGATGTTCCTTTCGGAAAACTTAAAGTTCAGAATAAATACGATTTTATAAACATTCAATGGTGGGAAAGCTTTAACGACCCATACCTTACAGAATATATAAATAGAGCAATGACGCATAACTTTGATTTAAAGATTGCAACATTAACAGTTGATGAATATTATCAGAATGTAAGACTTCAGATGGCTAATGAGTTACCACAAATTCAAGGCGGTTATGGAGCAGGTGTTGTAGGACTTCCACCGTTGACGAGCGGGGAGCGTGACACGGGACACGGAATGGGATTACCTTTCATTGCAAGCTATGAAGCTGATATTTTCCTTAAAAATCACGATAAAACAACCTCTGCTAGAAAACTTTATCAAGCAACAATAAGTGACGAAAGAGCTGCTTACATCTCAATCGTATCTTCTGTAGGTACTGTTTATTATAATATTGTTAGACTTGATAAAAGTATTGAGTTACAGGAAGATATTGTTGACTTAAGAAAAAATGTATACGAATTGATGGCATTAAGCAACAAAGAAGGTGTTGTTTCCACAAGCGATATGATTAAAGCAAACAAATCGTATATCGCAGGACAATCTGACTTAATTGATTTGAAACGTCAAAGAAACGAATTATTAAATCAACTTGCTGTTTTGATAGGTGAAAGTCCTGAAAACATTGGTGAATTTAAAAGAATTTCATTTGATGAAATCCAATACAATGCAAATATTCCTGAAAATATACCGTCAGATATTATTATGCAAAGACCTGATTATGTAAGAGCAGAAGTTATGCTAAAAAAAGCAGGTATAGATGTTAAAATTGCGAAGAAAGAATTTTTACCGACAATAAGCATAACAGGCTTAGCATTGTTTAATGCTAAACATTTAGGAAGTATTTTCACCACAAAAAATATGTTATGGTCAGTTGGCGGCTCAGCAATGTTACCAATCTTCACAGGCGGTTCAAGAATTGCTAATTTCAAAATAAATAAGGTTAGATTTGAAAAAGCATTAAGAGAATATCAAAAAACTAACTTGACTGCTATACAAGAAGTTAACGATGCACTATACACTGCAAAACTGAACAATCAAAAACTTCAACAAAATACTGAACACCTTGATTTAGAAACAAAAGATTTTGGACTAACTTTGAAAAAATATGAACAAGGTGTTGCTTCAAAATTAGATTTGGCACAAACAAAAGAAAATTTGTTATCTATTCAAAAACTTGTTGCTTCAAACACATTGGATTGTATGATTGACTCAATCAATATTTACAAAGCAACAGGAGCAAAATTTCAATAAAATATAACAATAATTTTCCGTTAAAAAAGGAACGAATTGTTCGTTCTTTTTTTATTTAGAAAGTCTTTCTTGAAGTATTTTTTCCCAGTTATACGCAGATTTCACACTATCTTCTAAAGATTTATCAGGATTCCAGTTTAGCATTTCAATAGCTTTTTTATTATCTGCAACAAGAGTCGCTGGGTCACCCTCACGTCTGCCCATAACATTTACAGGAATTTTTTGTTCAGTAATTTCTTCACATACAGAAAATACTTCCTTAACACTGTTTCCATTTTTTGTACCTAGATTAAAGAAATTAGTTTCGCCACCGTTTTCTAAATATTTCAAAGCCAATAAGTGGGCATTAACAAGATTTTCAATATTTATATAATCTCTAACACAAGTACCATCAACAGTGTTATAATCTGTACCGTACATTTCAAAAGTTTTTCCTGATGAGAAAGTAGATTTAAGCACATTTGGTATCAAATGGGTTTCAGGTTCATGCCATTCACCAATACGTGACTGTGAATCCGCACCTGCAACATTAAAATATCTAAGCCTTACACTTCTAAGACCATACGCTTTGTTATAATCATCCAAGATTTTTTCAATCATAAGCTTAGAGCTTCCATAAGGATTGATAGGGTTTTGAGGATGATTTTCATCAATAGGTGTGTAAACAGGTTCGCCATAAGTTGCAGCGGTCGAAGAGAAAACTATTTGTTTAACATCATTTTCCAACATGGCTCTGAACAGATTTAGTGAGCCATAAACATTGTTAAAATAGTATTTTTGCGGATTTTTAACAGATTCACCAACCTGAGAAAACGCTGCAAAATGTACTACAGCATCTATCTTGTGCTTTTTAAAAACATTATTTATATCATCAAAATTTTGGAGATTACCTCGAATAAAATCAATAACTTTTCCTTTGGCATTTGCATTTTCCAATGTATCAATGGTTTCTTGATGTCCAAGTTCAAGACTGTCAAAAACAACAATATCCTGTCCATCTTCTAATAATGCCATTGCACAATGACTTCCGATATATCCTGCTCCACCTGTTACTAATATCATTTAATTTTCTCCATTTGATGTTTACAGTTAAATTATAATATAAATAAACATAAATATATTTTTATTTGAGAATAAAATTTTTATTTACATAGTACCTACTTTGCATTAAGATATAACAATCAAGCGAAAATGATTGATATAGTGATAAATAAGAAGAGGATAAAGTATGAGTGATTGCATTTTTTGTAAAATAATCAATGGTGATTTTAATACTGAATTTGTTTATGAAGACGAAGATTGTGTAGTTTTCAATGATATAAACCCACAAGCAGACACTCATTTATTACTTGTTCCACGCAAACATATCGAAACATTAAATGACTGCGATGATGAAAAATTGTTAGGCAGACTAATGATGAATATAAGAAAAGTAACAAAAGAATTGGGAATACAATCATACCGCACAGTTATCAATACCGGTAAAGAAGCGGGACAAGAAGTATTCCATTTACACATACACATACTGGCAGGAGATATAAGATTATGACAGAATTTTATCAAGAAATTACACCAAACGGCTTTGGAATAGCAATAAAAAAGAAAGCGACATTATTTTCTGATAACTCAGAATTTCAAAAAGTTGAAATTATTGAATCAGACTCAACATTAGGTAAGTTTTTAACATTAGATGACCTTATGATGTGTACTGAAGGTGATGAATTTTATTATCACGAGATGATTTCTCATATCCCTATGATGCACCACAAAGCACCGAAATCAGTGCTTGTTATCGGTGGTGGTGACGGCGGAACAATCAGAGAAGTATTGAAACATAATACTGTAGAAAAAGTAGTTTTATGTGAAATTGACGGAATGGTAATAGATGCTTGTAAAAAATATTTACCGTCAATGGCTTGTGAACTTGATAATCCTAAAGTTGAAATCAAGGTTGAAGATGCTATTGAATTCATCAAAGATAAAAAAGATGAATATGATATCATCTTAATTGATTCAACAGACCCTATGGGACCTGGAGAAGGATTATTCACAGAAGAGTTTTACACAAACGCTAAGAATGCACTTAAAAAAGGCGGTATTTTATGTGCACAATCAGAATCACCTGTTGCACAGGCTGATGCAATAGAAAAGATGTACAAATTGTTAAAGAAAGTATTCCCAATAACTTCAACATTCACATCACCAATCCCGACATATCCCGGCGGATATTGGGCTTGGGCATTTTGTTCAGAAGAAGTTGAACCGCTTTCTTACTATGCAGAAGATAGAGAAACTGAAATCACTAAATCTTGTAAGATTTATAATAAAGACTATCATTATGCAAGATTTGCACTTCCAAACTATTTGAAAGAACTTGTTGGAAGATAGAAAATCTTAATAATAAATTTAAAGCCCTTGTTAAATAACAAGGGCTTTGTTTTTCGTTGTTGGTTAGTAAATATGGTAAATTTTATAAACCAAGCATATATTTTGTGTTTGCGGCTTGGTAATTTAATGCATCATACATGCCTGTATTAGGTGATGTAGCATTAGAATAATACGAATTTAGCTGAGATAATCTTGTCATATATGATTGTGCTTGTTGTAATACATAAGGATTATTAACAGCATTATCCATCATTTTTTGAATAGCTTCATTTATTTGAGCTGCAATTTCATCAAAAGTCGCATCTGATGAAACATTTATACCTAGTTCTTGAGCAAGAGATGTTACTTCTAAAACAAGAGAATCTTCAGAAGATGCTGAACTTTGTTCAGCTTTATTTTCAATACTCATAGACATAGTATCTTGAAAACTCTTTTCTGCTTGTTTTGCAGCGATTAGCGACTGTGCTTGCGATTCAGAAGTCACACTGCTTGCATCTATACCAAGAGCTTCAAGCTGTCTTTTTGTTGAACTTGATATTTGTACTTTCTGGATTGCCGCATTACTTGTAGTACCTGTTAGACCTACACCTGATGTCATAAGTGATGTCCTTTCTTGTTTTCATGGGGATTTTTAATGATTTATTTTGAAAAATCAAAAAATATTTACAAATTGTTACGACAATAACAAAAGTAGATTTAATTAATATATGAAATATCCTCTAAACAGATGATGTTTAATCCGGAACAACCTCAACACCGTTATGGAAATACATTTTTTTTGTCATACCTGAAGCATTCATCAATGTTCCACACAACACTTTTGTTTCTTGCCCGTCAAGCATAATGATTGTTTCTTCCAAATCCCCTACCGGATAGAATCCTTCTTGTTCACTTTTATCAAAGTTTGCATCTGCATTATTAACTTTCTCAATAAGTTGAGAAATTATATACAATATCTTTTGAGCATCTTCATCAAATTCGAACTTATTTTCATCATTAAGCGAAATTTTACCTGACAGGTTGAATCTTTCAGCATTCAGTTCGATATAATCTTCATGCAAAACCATTACACATCCAAAATCATTAAACAGTTTAAGCATGTCTTCATTATCTTTGAAAGCATCATCTGCAAGCTTTTGCATCTTTTTCCGGTTTTTGTCTATTTTTGGAGTCGATGTAAGCTTATCACTAATTGTATTGATGAGTTTTGAAAAGAGTCCGTCATCTTTGATTTTTTCATAATCAAAAGCGTCGATATCTATATTATGAGCAGCAAAAAGCCCTGCTACTTCTGAATCTTCAAAAATAGAATCGTGAGCCGTGTATTTATTTTTTTCGTTACTCTCATCAAAGTTCATTAAGGGTTCCCGAAACTTATTATAATTTGAATATATTCCATAATATAGATTAACTCCTATTACACAAAAAACACTCCTCTAAACGGAGTGTTTTCTGTCCATAATTTTTCATTTCGCCATTTTATATTTATTCTTCAACTACCTTGTTGGTGTTAAGATTGAATTTAATTTCTTCACCTGTTTGAGGATTTTTTAGTATACCAATTAGTTCACCTTTATCATTCTTTTCTGGAGAACCAACAGGCACAAAGCCTTTTTCCATATATGCATCCAAACTATTACCTAAATCTGCAACAGCTTGATCAGTACCACCTGGTTTCGGAGCACCCATTGCTTCATATATGTTTATAGTACCGGTTGTTCCATCTGGATTCTTTATTGTAATATCACCATTATCACTAATAGATACAACATCATAACCGGCAGCTTTCATATCCGCTATTTCTTGCTGAATCATTTGCTGTTGTTCAGCAGGAGATGCAGACAAGAATCTGTTAGTAAATTCTACTCTGGCTTGATTGACTTCTGCTTCTGTCGGAGCAGATGGAGTAGCACCAACATCTTGAGTATTATCAACGCTTTCTGTTTTTTGTGTTGCACCAAGTTTTAGTGCATCATTAACTTTTTGATAGAAACTTGCTAATGCAGAAGCACCACCATTGCTTGATTCTTGTTGGCTCCATTTTGAGTCATGGTTTGTATCGTGTGCATCAAAAATAGAAGCAGCCTGATTAGTAAACTGTGTCACCTGTGCTTGAGATGCACCAGACTTGCCTAATGTCGACATAATACTATTAGTGAACTGCTGTTTCGTAAACAGAGTCGGACTAGTATCCTCCTGACCTTGTGATTGGTTAGGACCTTGTGTCTTTATATCGGGACTATTAAAATTTACACCGAAATCTGACATTTAAGCTCTCCTTAAACATGTAAAGTATTTAAGAACAAGCCAATTTCAGCATGTTTAAAATTTGTTACATGTCTTAACATGAGTCATGGTAAGGGTTTACATGAAATTATTAGTTCTGCTTTCTGTTTGGTAAAAGCAATTTGCAGTAAAGATGTAACTCCAAACTTGTTTCAGAATGACAATTAACATAAAAAGTAGGTCGGATTTAATAATCCGACAATTTTTTTAAACAGTAATAACTAGTAAACGATATCTTTCCACTCTCGTCTATATGCAGGATATTCAAGAATATTCTATGATTTGATATTGTTTTAGACATTGATTAGAACTATAATTATTATATAAAATGACAAATAAGTACTTAAAATATATATACATAATTTCAATATTTTATTTGGTATGGTTAGTATTGATTCCACTAGGTTTCAATATGTTTTCAGATAAAATACTGAACCAAATACACAACATCACCGGAATCCGAATCGAAACGCAAGGACTTCGTCTGGTAACTAATGTCATCCCGCATATCAAACTCAAAGCAAAAGAACTAAAAGTCTTAAACAAAGACAATACAACTGCACTTGCCTTAATCGACACTAAAGTAAATATAAGAATATTGCCACTTTTGTCAGGTAAAGTTCATATAAACAGCTTTGAAACAAAAAATATTGAGGCAAATCTTATCTTAAACGATAAACTCTATCTTGGTGATTATCCTATAGAAATGCAACCAGCTGAAATGAATGCCCTCATAGATAGAATTAAACTTGAAAAGATAGATTTAAACATTGCAGAAAACAATGAAACAAACAAAATTTCAGGACAAAATATATATTTTAAAACAACCAAACACAGGTTCATTACTCACGGAAAAATAGAATGTATTGAGAAACAAACAAAATCCTCTTGCGATTTTGATATTCAACTGCCAAAGGATAAAAAACTGCAAAAAACCCGATTTAATATTTCCGCAAACAATTTTGACATAGGTATGTTTTCAGGAATAGCCTCAAAATGTTTATTTAACGATATCAAAAAAATCGAAGGTAAAATAAATATAGAATCTGACACAAATCATCTCTCTGCAGATTTAAACAATATTAAGGTACTCTGTCAAGATAACAGTAATTCAATTATTTTTCCTAACACTTTGAATATTTGTTCTGATTATAAAATTTTACAAAACGCATTTCATATCAAAGAATGCAAAGTAACAGGAGATGGAATAAACTCATCTTTATCAGGAGAAATAAATAATATATTCTCCAAAACACCGGAATTTGACCTAAAAACAAGCATTAAAGACACAGATATTCGTAAAGGTGCATTGATTTTACCGTCAATCATAACAGAAGATTTTAATATTAAAAAATTGAAACAATATCCATTCTATGGCAAAATCTCGGGCGACATGAAAATCAAAGGGAAATTTCCTAATCCTGATATAACAGGTGGTTTGAGAGTAACCGAAGGTGTCTTAATAAACCCTATTCCAAACACAACGCAAGGTGCTGATATTGCTATCAACTTTGCAGGGCAAAAACTTTTGCTTGATGTAGTCGTTCAGGCAGGAAAAAATGAAGTTGTTTATGTAACAGGTGATATTGCCATATATGGAGAAAAATTTGTTCATCTTAGAATCAGAAGTTCAAAATCTGTAAACCTTAATGTTGCAGAACACGTACTTAATCCTTTACACGAAATTTTATGTTTCTTAATTGGACCTGTTCCTATAATGGATGTTGAAGGATACGGAAACATAGATATAAAAGTGGTTGGAACAAAAAAAGACCCGCACATCTGGGGTGATTTCAATTTTGTCAACACAAGTGCAAGATTCCTTGAAGTAAATAACCTTACTCTGCAAAACGCTACAGGAAATTTAAACTTCAACAACCAAAACGCACATTTCGTGAACAATACAGGAACACTTCATGGTCAGCCAATGAAAATTGACGGAGTATGTACATTATTTGGCGACCTTGATTTTAATGTGATAGCCAAAAACCAAGAATTGAATAATCTTATAATAACACTCACAACGTCCCCAATGCTTACTGATATGAAATCACTTGTTCCACCAATGAAAAATATTAAAGGAAAATCTGATTTTATTCTAAGCCTAAAAGGCAAAGTGAAAGATGTTGATGATATAAAAATTAACGAAACTATTTTCCCAAAAGGTTATATTAAACTCTTAGGCAACTCATTAACATTGCATGGACTCAACCTAACAAATGTAAAAGGTTTAATAAACTTCGAAAAAGCAGATTGCGATTTCAACTTAAACGGATTGATATCTTCCGCTTCAAAAGCCGTTTTCACAGGAAAAATCAAAAACGGTATAAGTGAAATCACAATAAACGCACCAAAGATATGTGTAAATGAATTAGAACCTGACAAGCTTAAATGGCTTGATAAACTTTATATCAAGCTGAATGCAAAATACAAAGGTAAAATAGATACTATCGAAATTGGCGGAATAGATTCTACAATAGAAGTTCTCAAAGACAACAAACCTGTAAAAAACGGAAAAATAACCTCAGGTAAAATTACACTTAGAAATTCAAATCTAACAATAAATAATATAAGCGGATTTGTACAAAATAATCCATTCAAACTAAATTTGACAGCAAGAAACATTGGAAAAACAAATGTAGACCTTACAAAAGCAAAATTTAACGGTGAATTTAATTGCAAAGACTTTGATTTAACAAGTGTAAATTACATTAGAAAAGCAAAAATTTTACCATCTGCACTTCAAAATGAATTAGATAAAATAAATGTCATATCAGGTAATGCTAATGTTAATACCAAAGTTGTCAATAACAAATTAAATTCTGTTCTTGATATGAATTCTATCAATTTTGAATACTCTATTCAAGAAGGACCTAAAAAAGAATTAGTAACAATTCCAATAAAAATGATTAATGGACAACTAATCTTAAGAAATAACATTGTAAGATTAAACAAGTTTAATTGTCTTATTGATAATATGCCTATTCTTTTATTTGGGCATATCAATAATATCTATAAAAACCCTGAATTTAATTTACATATAAACTCAAAGCTTATACAACGTGTTTTTGATAAATATTGGAATGCACATAATATTTATCCTATCAAAATGCATGGCGATATCCTTTATTCATCACATATAATCGGAGATAAAAATCATACGCATTTGAAATCTGATATTCGAATGGAAGAAAATTCAAACATATATTATATGGGAGCAACCATCGGAGATTCGTTAAATCCAATAACTGTTAATGTTGATGCTGATATAGATAAGAACGGAAAAATAAAACTGAATAATTTCAATTATAACAAATTGATTTCTTCGCAAAATAATCGTTCTAATATCTTGCCATTGCTTTCAATCAAAGGAGAAATAAAAAAACAAGGAAAAATATATGCATTCAAAAATCTTATTGTAAAGACAGAAAACCCTGCAAATGCAAATTTCTTTAATATCATATTTAAAAAACCTACAATCAAACACGGTAATTTTACCTCTGATTTAAAAATAAACGGTACATCTAACAACCCTAAAATTATCGGACAATTTAATGTTACTAATATGGAAATGCCTTATCTAAATACAACAATAAAAGATTTAGATTTAGATTTTAATCCCGATAATATTGTTATTACAACAAGGGGAGAAGTTTTGGCAAACTATATAATGTTTAACGCAAAACTCAAAAATAAACTTGTTCCGCCATATATTATAAACGGAGCCAATATCTACATAAATGATTTTGATGTAAATCATTCTATAAACCAACTTAAACAAATGGAGCTTAAGGGGTTATCATCAGCAATTTCTCCTGATACGGATGCGGCAGGAAACGACCTGCTTAACTCTGTAATTTTCAAAGATGTAAAAATCAGAGCCGGAAACGTCCGCATTAAGAATATAAAAGCTTCTAACCTTGAAGCAATCTGTTCTTTAGATGAAAAAATGCATCTTGGAGTAAACTCGTTCAAGTTTAATATGGCAAGCGGAATAATTTCAGGAAAACTCAACTATAACCTTTTAAACAATTTTATGAAGATGGAACTTGATTCAAAAGCTGTTAATGCGAATGCTTTAACCATTGCATTATTTGACTTGCCAAACCAAATATATGGTTCATTAACAGGTCGTATAGAATTAAGCTGTAACGCAACTAATGATAAAACACGTATGGAAACACTTAACGGTTTTGGACAGTTTAATGTTACTAACGGCAGAATGCCAAAACTAGGGTCTTTAGAATATCTTCTCAAGGCAGGAAACTTAATTAAAGGCGGCATCACAAGTCTTTCAATGAACGGTATTATTGATATTATCACACCAATGAAAACCGGTGAATTTTCAAGCATTAGCGGTCATTTCAAAATAAAAGACGGTATTGCAGAAACACTTGAAATCAATTCTCACGGCAAAGATTTAAATATATATATCACAGGGAAATTTAATTTTGCTACTCAAATAGCAGACATGAACGTATTCGGACAAATTTCAAGAAAGATATCAACAGTACTCGGAGCAGCAGGAAACATATCGTTAAATACTCTGTTTAACAAAATTCCAGGCATTTCTCTTGACAGTAATAACCAATTTATAACAGATTTGAACAAAATTCCGGGTATAGAATTTTCTAACAAATCATCACGCAAATTTATGGTTGAAATCTTAGGAGATATCAACGGTGAAGACTTTGTTAAAAGTTTCCGCTGGATAAACTAGAAAACTGTTTATTCAAAAATACATTTATGTTAATCTTGTTATATGAAAAAAATTGCTTTAATCAGTCACGGTTGTGCTAAAAATTTGGTAGATTCAGAGCTTATGCTCGGTTTATTAACAAAAAACGGATACGAGATTACTCTTGATGAAAATGAATCTGATATAGTGATAGTTAACACTTGTTCTTTCATCCATGACGCAGAACGTGAATCTGTAGATTCTATTCTTGAAATGACAAATGAAGGTAAAAAAGTTATTATAACAGGATGTCTTGCACAAAAACACGGAGAAGAACTTAAAAAAGCTATCCCTGAAATATCAGCATTAGTAGGAGCAACTGATTTTCCAAAACTTATTGATATCATTAAAAGTTTGGAATCAGGTGAAGAATATATATCAGAGGTTAATACAAACCCTAAATATATTTATCCTGAAGAAATCGAGCGTCAACAAATCACAATGGGTTCAAGTTCTTATATCAAAATCGCTGATGGCTGTAATTATCGCTGTGGATACTGTATCATCCCGTATCTACGTGGAGATTATCACTCAAGAAAAATGGAAGATATTATCAACGAAGCAAAATCTTTAGTAAATAAAGGGGTGACCGAGATAATTCTTATTGCACAAGATACAACAGGTTATGGTGTTGATTTGTACAAAAAACCTATGTTAGCTGAGTTATTGAGGGAATTAAATAAAATAGAGAATCTTGGCTGGATAAGAATAATGTATGCATACCCGACACAAATGACTGATGAACTTCTTTCTGCTATTGCAGAATGTGATAAGGTTGTTAAATACGTTGATATTCCTCTTCAACATTCCCATCCTGGCATGCTAAAAAGGATGAATAGACCATCTTTTGATTATGTACCAATGATTGAAAATATAAGAAAACTCGTTCCGAATGTTGCAATAAGAACAGCTTTTATTGTGGGATATCCGGGAGAAACAGAAGAAGAATTTGAACATCTATATAACTTTGTGAAAGAAATGAAATTTAATAAGATGGGTGTATTTGAGTATTCAAGAGAAAAAGGAACACCATCATATAATATGAAACCTCAAATCTCTAAAAAAGTTATGCACGAAAGATACAAAAAACTGATGGAACTACAACAAGGCATTTCAAAATCGGTTAATGAATCTTTCATCGGAAAGACATTACCTTGCATAATTGAGAACTTCACAGATGATGGTTACGTTGTTGCAAGAACCCAAAACGATGCACCGGAAGTTGACGGGGTTGTATATATCAAAACAGATAAACAATTAGTACCGGGAGATATAGAAGATATCAAAATAATTGATTGTGATGAATATGATTTAATCGGTACAATATAATACAAATTAAAAAAGGACGGTAATTCACCGTCCTTTAAAAATCTTTGGGCAACAAGCCTATTTTGATTTTTTACAATTCTTTTTGCATTTTTTGTCTGCTTTGCATTTGTCACATTTGCCACATGTACATTTTGCAGCTTTACATTTTTCACATTTGCCGCAAGTACAATCTGGAGAACATTTACCCCTGCAGCAATCACAGTCAGCAGGCTTAGCTTCATTACATTTACAATCAGCTTTACCGCATTCACATTTACCTGCTTTGCATTTTTCGCAATCACCGCATGTGCAACCATCTTTACAACAATCACAGTCGCCACAAGTACATCCATCAGGGCAGCATTTGCAACATTCTTGTGATTGTATTGGAGCTGTAGCTACTGCTGCATTAACAGTCATAGCACCAAAAACAAGCAATCCCGCTGCCATTAACATAACCATAAATTTTTTCATAGTATGTCTCCTTTCTTTGAGGATATTTTAGCACTTCAAACATTATCAATCAAGTAATTATAGTGTATTTTACACAGTAAATCACACCCCAAAAACAGAAACCTAAAAGAATACGATACAAAATAAATTTAAAGTTGCATTACATTTAGAGTAAAGATGTAAACATAGCTGTATAAAATATTAACATTTGTTAAAAACATGGCAATTTCTGGCTTTCAGCGACCTTTATAAAATTAGATGGGAATTATTATAAAGGAATAACTATGGCTGAATACTTAAATAGTATGCGTAGTTCTATATCAGTAAAAGGTACTAATCTTACTGATAAGAAAGCAGAACAAGCAAAAACAACAACTGTTCCAAAAGCAGATATAAAACAAACTAATGATGAATTTGTTAGTGCACAAGAAAAATCAATCAATAAAAGAAGAGGTTTAATAGCAGGTGCATTTGATGCCATAAAATCTGCTATTGGTTATGGTGTTAACAAAAAATCTGTAACACAAAAATTAGAAGACTATAAGACCGGAAAAGCAAGCAAAGAAGAAGTAGAAAAAGCTGTTTCAGATTACGATTATACAAAAAGAGATACAAATGAATTAACAGTAGATGCATTAACAGGATTAACATCTTTTGCTGTTGCAAAAAATGTTAAGAAAATAAGTATAATAGGAAGCTTGTTCTCTAACAAAATAAAACCTGCTATGGGTACTAAAGTCGGAATAGGCTTATCTGTTCTAACAGGTATGGTTGTAAAACCTATCCTTTCAAAAATCAATAATTTAGGTACAGAAAAAGAACAAAGAAAACGTCAAGGCGGATTCTGGAAGAATACTTTAACAGGTGCTATTGACGGTGCTATTGCTCCTATTGGTTTAGCAGCAAACGCAATAGTATCAATACCTGCAATGTTAGGCTTAAACGCTGCTTCAAGATATATCACTCAAAAGAAAGACGATAAATCAATAAAAGATTTCGTAAATCAACAAGCAAACAACTTAGATGCGAAAGCTATTGCAGCAACAGCTATCGCTTATAAAACAGTAAAAGGCAAAGGAAGCGTAAAAGAATGGGAAGCTGCAGTTAAAAATGTACAAGAAAAATCGAAAGATTTTGTAAAACCTGATTTCAAAGCTTCAACATTATCAGAATTTGATGAATTAGCACAAAATATCGGATTAGACTTTGGAAGCCTTGTAAAAGAAGATGGAAAACTTGCCTCTATTCTTCATAATCCTGAATTAACAACAACTCAGAAAATGCAAGAAATTGAAAGATATAATTTGTTCGTACCAAAATATCTTCAAATGGTATCTGAAACTACATTGGCAGAACACGGTATAACAGGTCAAAAGATGAAAGAGTTATTAAAATCATTTGCACCTAAACAATATTCAAAAGAAGATATTGAAGCAATGAAAGCTGCCGGAAAAACAGAAAAAGAAATAGCTGAATTAACAGCACAACGTACCAGAGAAATTGAAGAATTCAATACAATAGCAGAACAAATGAAATCACCACAAGACGAATTGGGTGCTATTGTAGCTAAATTCAGAAGTGATTGTCCTGCAACAAGAAACGGTCAAGAAGCACAAGAAGTTATAAGTGCAGCATACAAAGATAAATATACTGTTGTAAGTCAAGAACCTCTAGGGGTTGGTACAGTTGCAGAAACATTCTTGGCAAAAGATAACCAAACAGGTAAAGAAGTTGTTATCAAAATGTTGAAGAAAGGTATGTCTGCTGAAAAAATTGAGCAAGATAGAGCTGCTATCCTTGAAATGGTTGAAACTATTTATAAAGATGACCCTAAAATGTTAGAATATTTTAAAGGCAGAGCAAACTCATTATTTGATGCTTGGTCTAAAGAAGTAGATCTTAAACATGAAATGGATTCAGCAGATGTTCTTGCTAAAAATGCACGTAATTTCAAAGTTGTAAAACCTATTGAAATTAAAGATAACGTATATGTAATGGAAAAAGCTGAAGGCGTACAATTCGATAAGTTCTCAGAATATATGGGTAAAGATGATGCTATAAATCTTGATCCAAAAGATGCATTGAAAATCGTTACTGATTACATGAAAATATTATTTGAACAAAAATTTGCAGTACCTACTAAAGGTAACAAAGTAATGCATGCAGACCCTCACGGCGGTAACATCTTTATTGACCCTAAAAACCCTAAACAAGCATATACAATGATTGACGCAGGTAACGTATTAGAATTTACACCGCAAGAACAAATCAGAAATATGTTCAAAGGTATGGATGCATACTTAGGTTATACAGATTCATTGGTAGATGCTGCATTAAGAGGTGCTAAGTTACCTGAAGACATGACAATAGCAGAAGCTAAACAACTATTAACTAATGAACTAAAAACTAATGTATACAATGGTAAAAATAAACTAAGTGCTACAAGAATCAGCAAACAAATAAATGATATTCTTGCAAAAACAATGAGAGATAACAGAATTATCTCTGATTCAAGCAACACTAACTTGTTAAAAGCAGAAGAAACATTTATGAACAATGCAGACTCTTTAACTTGCTTATTCAGATTTATAGAAAAAATGCCTGAAGGACAAACTAAAAAAGAAGCAATGGGAATGCTTAAATCAATGGCTGGCGAATTAGTTGGTGATATCGGAAGTTCATTCTTACATAATCCTCTAGAAGTAACAAGAAATATCAGAAACCGCATGAACTTTGTATCAGAAAACAAAGAAAACGTATTATCAACATTGAAAGGTATGCAAGAAGCCGGTCTATTATAGAAACAAAGCTGTATAAAAAAGAGACTGAACATTAAGTTCAGCCTCTTTTTGATTTTGGTTAATTGAAAAATTATTATTCAACAATTTTATCAACAACACCAGCACCAACGGTACGTCCGCCTTCACGGATAGCGAATCTCATACCTTCTTCGATAGCTACAGGAGCGATAAGTTCAACTTCCATAACTA
>JAMPEO010000060.1:0-3772 GCA_023665105.1 Candidatus Gastranaerophilales bacterium
CTTCAAGTTTTGACTCTTCATTTTCCATTATGAAATCTTCATATTCTTCTTCGCTTAGAAGTTGGAATTTCTTGAACGGACTATCAGCAGGATCAATTACAACATAGTTATTGAAATAAATAACTTGTTCAAGATCTTTCAATGTCATATCAAGTAATAAACCTAGATATGAAGGAATTCCTTTTAAGAACCAGATATGAGAAACAGGTGCCGCAAGTGCAATGTGCCCCATTCTGTGGCGTCTTACTTTTGAATCAGTAACCTCAACTCCGCATCTTTCGCAGATAATACCTTTATGACGTACTCTTTTATATTTTCCGCAATAACATTCCCAGTCCTTTGTAGGTCCAAAAATTCTTTCGCAGAACAAACCGTCTCTTTCAGGCTTTAAGGTTCTGTAGTTAATAGTTTCAGGTTTTGTAACCTCGCCATAAGACCACTTCAGGATTCTTTCCGGTGAAGCAATGCTTATTCTTATATAATCAAAATAATCAATACTTGTAGACAATTTTAACTTCTCCTTTTCTTGCTCGCTTACGTTAAATGTGCTTTAGGGCTTGGACTAATCATAATAGGTCAAGCCCTTACACTCGTTCGCGTTTATTATAACTCGCCGGATGACATTGAAGTATCAAAGAAATTGATATTCAATAACTCTGAATCCATATCTGATAACACTCTTTTTGGAGCAGCTTTTCTCAAGTCGTCCATATCAGTCATCAAATCAACTTCAACACCATCTTTCTTCGCAACGGTAATATCCAAACCTATACTTTGCAATTCTCTTACAAGTACTTTGAATGATTCAGGAATACCCGGTCTAGGGATATTATCACCCTTAACGATAGATTCATAAGCATGGTTTCTACCGTTAACATCATCGGATTTAATTGTAAGCATTTCTTGTAATGTATAAGCAGCACCGTAAGCTTCCAATGCCCAAACTTCCATTTCCCCGAATCTTTGGCCACCGAACTGAGCTTTACCGCCTAACGGTTGTTGTGTAACTAATGAGTAAGGACCTGTACTTCTTGCGTGAATCTTATCATCAACAAGGTGGACAAGTTTAAGGATATAAGATAAACCTACTGCTACCGGCTTATCAAATCTTTCACCTGTACGTCCATCAATCAGGTAAACCTTACCATCTTCTCTAACCCAATCACATCCTGACTCTTTGATACCACGAAGAAGTTCTTCTCTGGTAACTCTTTCAGAAGTGTTAGCACCATATCTTTCATCAAAAGATGGAGCTTCATAGTGTTCACCAGTCAAGTATGCAGCCAATCCTAATAAACATTCATAAGTTTGACCAACGTTCATACGAGAAGGTACACCTAGTGGGTTAAGAACAATATCAACAGGAGTTCCATCAGGTAAGAATGGCATATCTTCTTTTGGAAGAATTCTTGAAACAATACCTTTGTTACCGTGACGACCTGAAAGTTTATCACCTACAGAAACCTTACGTTTTTGAGCAATATAAACTCTGATTACTGTATTTGCTCCAGGTGGTAATTCATCACCTTTTTCTCTGTCAAATACCTTAACGTCAAGTACTCTACCGCCTTCGCCGTGAGGAACTCTTAGTGAATTATCTTTAACATCTCTTGCTTTTTCAGCAAAGATTGCTCTTAACAATTTTTCTTCAGGTGGGTGTTCAGATTCACCTTTTGGTGTAACTTTACCTACCAAAATATCGTCAGCATAAACACGAGCACCGATACGAACAATACCACGTTCATCCAAGTGTCTTAGAGCATCTTCTGAAACGTTTGGAATTTCACGGGTAATTTCTTCCGGTCCAAGTTTTGTTTGACGAGCTTCGATTTCTAATTTTTCGATGTGTAATGAAGTAAATACATCATCGTGAACGCATCTTTCAGAAAGTAAGATAGCATCCTCGAAGTTATAACCTTCCCAAGGCATATATGCAACCAAAATGTTTTTACCCAAAGAAAGTTCACCACCGCAAGTTGAAGCACCATCGGCAATTACATCACCGGCTTTAACTTTATCGCCTTCGTGAACGATAGGTTTTTGGTTGATACAAGTATCTTGGTTAGAACGTACATATTTCATCAATGTGTAGATATGTGGTTTACCTTGAACGTCTCTGATTACAATTTCTTCACCAACAACTCTTTCAACAGTACCGTCTACTTCTGAAACGATAACCATACCTGAGTCTTTAGCTACACGAGATTCAAGACCTGTACCTACTCTTGGTCTTTGAGTGATTAAAAGAGGTACTGCTTGACGTTGCATGTTAGAACCCATCAATGCACGGTTAGCATCATCGTGTTCGATGAACGGAATCATTGATGTCGCAACAGAGATAATCTGGATTGGACAAACACCGACATAGTCGACTTTTGATGCTTCTGTCATAATGAATTCAGAACGATATCTTGCAGGAACCATATTTTCTACAAATGTTCTGTCTTTATTTAATTTAACGTCAGCAGGAGCACAACGATAGTTTTCGTCGGCATCAGCTGTCATATAAACAACTTCATCAGTAACCACGCCATCTTTAACAACGAAGAACGGAGATTCAACAAAACCGTAATCGTTAACTTTAGCGTGAGTAGCCAATGAACCAATCAAACCTGCGTTAGGACCTTCCGGAGTTTCAATCGGACAAATACGTCCATAGTGAGAAGGGTGAATATCACGAACCGCAAATCCGGCTCTTTCTCTTTGTAAACCACCAGGTCCAAGAGCTGAGATACGACGTTTGTGAGTCAATTCAGCAAGTGGGTTGGTTTGGTCCATGAACTGTGATAACTGTGAAGAACCAAAGAATTCTTTTAATGAAGCAACTAACGGTTTAGTGTTCAACAAATTCAATGGTGTAAGAGTTTCAGAATCTTGAAGAGTCATTCTTTCTTTAACGATTCTTTCGATTCTTGAAAGACCAACTCTGAATTGGTTTTGTAACAATTCACCAACTGAACGTATTCTTCTGTTTCCTAAGTGGTCGATATCATCCAAAGTACCTTCATCATAAGTAAGATTGATTAGGTATTCGATTGAAGCAATAATATCTTCTCTTGTTAATGTTCTAACATTCTTAGGAATGTTCAAGTTCAACTTTTTATTCAATTTATAACGACCAACACGACCGATATCATATTTCTTATCATCAAAGAATCTTGACTCTAAGATTTGACGTCCACCTTGAGGTGAAGCAGGATCACCCGGACGTAACTTTTTATATAATTCAATTAAAGCATCATCTGTTGTTTCAGTTGTATCTTTATCCAATGTTTTCTTCAAGAAATCGAAGTGAGTGAATAAAGATTCCATTTCAGTAACTGTGATACCCATAGCTTTAAGAACTGTAGTAGCTAAGATTTTTCTATTTTTGTCTATCTTCATATAAACTAAATCGTTAGCATCAGTTTCAATTTTCAACCAAGCACCTCTGTTAGGAATCATGGTTGCATTGTATAAACGTTTACCTGTTGGAGAGGTTTCTCTCTTGAAGTAAACACCAGGTGAACGAACGATTTGAGAAACGATAACACGTTCTGCACCGTTAACAATGAAAGTACCTTTGTCTGTCATTGTAGGGATATCACCAATATAAACTTCTTGTTCTTTAATTTCACCGGTATCACGGTTAACTAAACGAACCATAACACGCAACTGTTTAGCATAAGTTGCATCATGAATTCTAGCTTCTTCGATAGTGTACTTAGCATTATCAAACGTATAGTTTGGTAAGAAGTGTAATTCTAATCTGCCTGTGTAATCTTTAACAGGA
>JAMPEO010000060.1:3872-8723 GCA_023665105.1 Candidatus Gastranaerophilales bacterium
AAATATGATGCAATCTTAACCAGTTCATCTACTGTTATCGCTGATAACCCTCAAATGCTGCATAAAACAAAAATAATATTAGATAGAACATTAAAAACTGACTTTAATTCAGAAATTTATAAAACAGGGAAAATATATCTTGTAACAGCTGAAAATATTACAATAAACAATATCCCTCAAAACATTGAAATAATTAAATGCGAAACAAAAAATAACCGATTAGACTTAAAAGATTTAATGAAAAAGCTTTTTGAGAAAAATATAAAATCTATATTAGTAGAAAGCGGTGGTACACTAAACGGAGATTTTATAAAAGAAAATCTCGTCGATAAAATATATCATTTTATTGCACCCAAAATACTAAATGATAATAGCGGTAAATCTTGTTTTAACGGTGAAAATATATCAAAAATAATAGATTGCAAAGTTTTCAATATTGATAGTTTAAAAAAGATTCATAATGATATTTTAATAACATATTACAGGAAATAAAAAAGACCGGTTAAACCGGTCTTTTTTATTTATTATCCTTTAACAACAATATTAACTAACTTTTTCGGAACAACGATTGTTTTTACAATCTCTTTTCCTTCGGTAAGTTCTTTAATACGAGGACTATTCATTGCAATCTCTTTAAGAGTATCATTATCAAGCCCCTCATCTACTTCAATCTTATCTTTAACTTTTCCGTTAATCTGTACGACTAAAGTAATAGAACTTGCTTTTGCAAGGTTTTCATCCCATTCACACCATTTTTCATCATGGATAGATGTTTTTGAACCTAACTCTTTCCATATTTCATCAGACATAAATACTGTTACAGGTGACATAAGTTTTACTAATGTAGTAATAGCAAAACTTAATACATTCTTATCTTCATCAGAGAATTCTTTTTTCTTACCAACCCAATCATAGATTGCATTAGTTAATTCTCTATATCTTGAAATAACAGTATTAAATTGGAAATCATTAGATATATCGTTTGAAATAGCCTTGATAGCCATGTGAACAACTCTGACTAAATCATCATTTTCTTTAGATAATGAATCCGGTAGTTTGTAATCAAGAGTAATATTATCTGCATTAGAAGATACTAATCTCCATACACGGTTAAGGAATTTATAACATCCCTCAACACCTGCATCAGACCAGTCAAAATCACGAGCAGGAGGACTATCTGATAATATAAATAATCTTGCGGTATCAGCACCATAATTTGCAAAAATTTCATCAGGATCAACTGTATTACCTTTTGATTTAGACATTTTTGCACCATCTTTTAAAACCATACCTTGTGTAAGCAGATTTTTAAATGGTTCATCAAAATCTAACAAGTCTAAATCTCTCAAAGCTTTCGTAAAGAATCTTGAATACAATAAGTGAAGAATTGCGTGTTCAATACCACCAACGTATTGATCAACAGGCAGCCATTTATTTACCAAGTCTTTATCAAAACATTTTTCAGAATTTCTTGCATCTGCATATCTCAAATAATACCAGCTTGAGCATACAAAAGTATCCATTGTATCCATTTCACGAACAGCATGCCCGCCGCAAACAGGACAAACTGTATCCTTAAAAGTAGGAGATGTTGTTATTGGTGATTTACCAACCACTGAAAAATCGACATCTTTAGGTAATCTTACAGGAAGCTCGTCTTCAGGAACCGGTTGTATACCACACTTATCACAATAAACAACAGGAATCGGTGCACCCCAATATCTTTGACGAGAAATTAACCAATCTCTAAGTCTGTATTGTGTTTTAAATTCACCAAATCCTCCATCCACAGCTTTTTGAGTAATAGCTTTTTTAGCTTCAGTATTTTTCATACCGTCAAACTCATTCGAGTTTACTAAAACTCCTTCTTCTGTATAAGCTACTTCAGAACAATCTGATGGATTTTCAGGATTAGAAATAACAACTTTCATCGGAAGATTGAATTTCTTTGCAAAGGCATAATCTCTAGTATCATGAGTAGGAACAGCCATAACAGCACCAGTTCCGTATTCAACTAAAGCATAATCTGCCGTCCATAGAGGGAATTTTTCACCTGTGAATGGATTTACACAATGAGTTCCAAGAGGAACGCCTGTTTTAGGTCTTTCTGTAGACAAACGCTCAATTTCAGACATTTTGCGAGCATTTGCTCTATATTCTTCTACAGCAGCTTTGTTTTCTTCTGTTGTTAATTTTTCAATATCTTTGTATTCAGGTGCTACAACTAAATAAGTGATACCGTGAACAGTGTCAGGTCTTGTTGTATATACAGGAACTTCCATTTCCTCACCACTTGGAGCATCTACAACCTTGAATTTAAAAATAGCACCGGTTGATTTTCCAATCCAATTTGCTTGCATTGTTTTAACATTATCCCCCCAACCCTCAAGCAAATCTAAATCTTTTAATAACGTTTCAGCATATTCAGTTATTTTAAAGAACCATTGAGAAAGGTATTTTTTCTCAACAACACTGTCACATCTCCAACATTTTCCATCAATAACTTGTTCATTAGCAAGAACAGTACCGCATTTTTCGCACCAGTTAACAGCTGCTTCTTTTTTATATGCCAAACCTTTTTTATAAAGTTGCAAAAATAACCATTGAGTCCATTTATAATAATCTTCTTTACAGGTTGTAACTTCTCTATCCCAATCATAAGAGATACCTAAACGTTTAAGTTGACCTGTCATATAAGCAATATTTTCATCTGTCCAAACAGCAGGGTCAGCACCGTGCTGCATAGCAGCATTTTCAGCAGGAAGACCGAAACTATCCCAACCTATTGGATGTAGAACATTAAATCCGTTCATCTTTTTAAAACGTGCAATTACGTCTGTAATTGTATAGTTCCTAACATGCCCCATGTGTAATTTACCTGATGGGTACGGAAACATTGATAACGCAAAATATTTTGGTTTATCACTGTCATCATAAGTCTTAAAAGTATTATTATCTTCATAATACTTTTGCCATCTTTTTTCTAATTCCTGTGGAAAATAAGCTTCTTTCATTCTTCCCTCACCTCACTAAACTAATATTAAGATTATACAACAAACCAAGAACTCTGCAAGTTCGTAAGATTACAGAAATAAATCTAAATTCCATTTTACAAAAAATCTATTAGCTGTTTATAGAATTTTTTTGAGCAGCCTTAGCAGCTTTTTTTATTTTTATAGCACGATTTCTAATTGGTTGTAATTGTATAAATTCTTTCATAGCTAATGCAGTACTACGAAGATAAGTCGCAGCAGCAAAGCCCAAAATTCCAAATTCATGAGGTTCTATCGTTGGAAGCTTAATTCCTTCGAAAACAGTAACCAAACCAGACACTAAAGCTGTATCCATGTGACGATTATACTTTGCTCTGACTGTATTTTTATTCAAATATCTGTCAGCAGATTTGTAAGCCTTTTTTCCCATATCATTTAGTTTTGTTTTACCTTTAGCAAGATAATTACCTGCTGATTGTGAAATTCTATTACCAATATTTTCTAGCATACAAGACTCCTTTGTTAGCTTAAAACATGAACAAAATAAAATTTGCGTATATAATTCACTTAAAAATATTTTTTGAGTATAATAGTGTTATTATTTCAAGAGGGAATATTTATGAGAATAGATACAAAAAATCTGGTTAAGATTTATGGAGATAGAAGTGTCGTAAACGATATTTCGTTCTATATGGACAAAGGTGAAGTTGTGTGTTTGCTTGGACCTAACGGGGCAGGAAAAACAACAACATTTTATATGGTAGTCGGTCTTGTAAAACCAAATCAAGGCAATGTGTATATCGACGGACAAGATATAACTACATGGCCTATGAATGAAAGAGCTAGAGCCGGAATAGGATATCTTCCGCAAGAAAACTCTATTTTCAGAAACCTTAATGTAGAAGATAACATCAAACTCGTTCTTGAAATGAATGATAAACTTACAGAATGTGAAAAAACTAAAAAATTAGAAGAACTTTTAACTGAGTTTGGGGTTATGAAATTAAGAAAATCTCCATCCGTTGCACTATCAGGGGGAGAAAGAAGACGTGTAGAAATTGCAAGAGCACTTGCCGCAAGCCCTGATTTTATGTTACTTGATGAACCTTTTGCCGGTATTGACCCTATTGCAATAGGAGAAATTAAAGACAATATTCGCAAAATCTCAGAAGAAAAAGGTTTGGGCGTCCTAATAACTGACCACAATCCAAAAGCAACCTTATCAATTACCGATAGAGCTTATGTAATCTTTGACGGTAAAATTAAAATTCAGGGTCGTAGTAAAGATGTTGCAAACGATCCTGTTGCAAAAGAATTTTATTTAGGAAAGGATTTTCAACTATAATGAAAATCTCTATTTACGACAGATACATATTCAAACAAGTTTGTATAACAACAATAGTCGCTATTTTGTTGTTTACCGTTGTTTGGATTGCTCCGGAAATGCTTTTGAATACCATTAAAAAGACATTAGAAGGTGAATACACTGCAAAAACTGCTATATTAGTATTAACCTGTCAATTACCATTGATTCTTAGTAAAGCATTTCCAGTAGGTTTGCTTCTCGGTTCTTTATTTACATTCGACAAACTTAGTAAAGATTCCGAATTAACAATATTTAGGGCAGTAGGTTTGCCTTTTTGGAGAATCGTAAGACCTGTTTTAGCCTTAAGTGTAATTGTATCTATTTTATGTTTCATAACAATTGACAAACTTGTACCGGTATCATCAGATACTTTAGCAAGAATTAAAGATAAAAATCCTGTTTCTCAGTACATTTATACTCAAAAAGATGACAACGGAAAACCTACAATGAGTGTTATTGTATCTAAATATAACAAAACTGATATGAAAAATG
>JAMPEO010000061.1 GCA_023665105.1 Candidatus Gastranaerophilales bacterium
GCTGTAGAAATGGCTAAGATGGTAGTTGAAGAAATCAAAAAGAGCGAAGAAGAATAGGAAGAAGAAGAACTCGATAAGAAAATTGACGAAGAATAATTTTCTATAAAAATATATAAAAAAGACCTGTTTAACAGGTCTTTTTTAGTTTGAAAAATAATTACTAATTACTTTAAATGTAAAACATAATGAAAATAGTGTTACATTGTTGTGCTAAATCAATTTTATTTAATTCATATCTGTGTTAAAATTACAACTATGGAAAGAAGACCTATAGTTGCAATAGTTGGAAGACCAAATGTCGGTAAATCGACATTTGTAAATCGTCTTGTCGGAAATAGACAATCTATCGTAGACGATTTACCGGGTGTTACACGTGACAGAATATATTTTGATGTTGAATGGCAGCATAAACAATTCACTGTAATTGATACAGGCGGTATCATTCCGGGTGATGAAGATGAAATAATGGTTTCTATTTATGACCAAGCAAAAATTGCTTGTGAAGAAGCAGACAAAATTGTGTTTATTGTAGATGGTAAAGATGGTATTAACCCTATCGACTATGATATTGCTAATATCTTAAGACAATCTGATAAACCTGTATTTTTGGCTGTTAACAAAATCGATTCTCACAATGCAGCACTAATGACATCTGAATTTTATGCATTAGCAATAGGTGATCCAATAGCAATTTCAGCCCTTCACGGCTCAGGTGGAGTAGGCGATTTGTTGGATTTAATAACAGAGGATTTTGAGGCCGAAGAAGAAATCCAAGAAGAAGATAAAATAATCAAAATAGCTATTGTCGGAAGACCAAATGCAGGAAAATCCTCAATAGTTAATGCTCTGTTAGGCGAAAACCGTGTAATTGTATCAGATGTATCAGGTACTACAAGAGATAGTATTGATAGTAAGCTAACCTATGATAATCAAGAATTTATTATAATTGATACAGCAGGTATAAGAAAAAAAGCTAAAGTAGACTATGGCGTTGAAAAGTTTGCTGTAGATAGAGCCATTCGTTCAATTCGTGAGTGCGATGTTGCAATTCTTGTTATTGATGCAAAAGAAGGTATCTCTGACCAAGACAAGAAAATTTCTTCTATTATCACAGAAGCCGGAAAAGGTATGATTATTGCTATTAACAAATGGGATTTGATAGAAGACAAAAAAGCAAACACTTTAAACAAATTTGAAGAAAACCTTGTGCATGAAATACCTTTCTTGAGTTATGTGCCTAAGATATATATTAGTGCAAAAACTCACCAAAGATTAAATCAAATCTATACAAAAACAAATGAAGTATATGCACAATGCACTAAGCGTGTAGCAACAGGGTTATTAAACAAAGTTGTTAATGATGCTTATGTTATGAATCCGCCGCAAAGTGTTAAAAATAAGCGTCTTAAAATACTTTATACAACACAAGTAGGCGTTCAACCACCAACTTTTGTCTTGTTTACTAACAATGGTACTTTATTGAAAGACCACTACAAGAGATATATTGAAAACAAACTAAGAGAAGCATTTGGATTCTTTGGAACATCTATAAGAATATCTGTTAGAGAACGTTCTAATAAAAAAGATAAATAATAAAATATCATTCCAATAATTATACAGACAGGTAAATCATTTTTAACATTTATTTGATAACCTGAAAATACAGATAAATATTATAATTTATCTCAAGTATAATAAATCAAGGAGATATGATGACTTATTGCAAAGAAAAATTATCAATAGAAAACTTAGCACAATTATTTCGTAAAGGCTGTAAAAATGAGCAGCTTTTAGGTTTGGAATATGAGCGTTTACCGATTCACAGGTTAGACAATACTGCAGTTTCATATTACGGTGAATTTGGAGTTTGTGAAATATTAAAAGAATTTGCAAGAATAGATAACTGGGATTATATCCTTGATGATAACGAAATTATTGGTTTAAAAAAAATCCACGATACAATAACACTTGAACCGGGTTCTCAAATAGAATTAAGTCTTGAACCGCAACAAACAATAACCGATTTAAAACATAAAATTGATGAGATAAATTCAGTTTTAGTTTCATTATTTGATAAATTTGATATTGAACTACTTAATTATGGTGTTTATCCACAATCAACGTATAAAAATATTAAAATAATCCCTAAAAAACGATATAAGCTAATGGCAAATTACCTTTGGGGTATATTATCTGATGTTATGATGCGAGAAACTGCAGGTATTCAAGTTGGAATTGATTTCAAAGATGAGCAAGATGCAATGAGAAAATTTAATCTTGCGAATAAACTTTCTCCGTTTATAACAGCAATGTACGCAAATTCAAATATAAGAGGTGGTGTTGATACAGGTTATAAAAGCTTTCGAGCACTTGCTTGGTTAAACACTGATAACGAAAGATGTGGGTTTGCAACCAAGTTCAAAGATGATATGACGTTTGAAGATTATGTGAAGACATTACTTGAAGTTCCTTTGATATATATTGTAAGAGATGACAAATATATACATGTTAACGGAAGTATTAACTTCAAAAAGTTCATCACTGATGGTTATATGGGCTATGACGCAACATTGGAAGATTTCAAACTTCATGCAAACTTATTTTTCCCTGAGATAAGATTAAGAAATTTCATTGAAATCAGAAACCATGATTGTGTAGAAGAAAAATATATATATTCACTTCTTGCATTGTATAAAGGTATTTTTTACAATTCTGATGCTATGGAAGCAGTTGAAAATCTTTTATCCAATCTGACATGCAATGATATTGCAGAATTCAGATATAATGTGCCAAGACTTGCCCTAAATACAAAAGTGAAAAATACGCTGGCATTGGATGTTACAAGACAAATATTGCGAATTTCAGAAGATTCATTAAAAAGCCAAAAAGATAATGATAAAGACTATCTTGAACCGATTATGGAACTTAACTCACAAGGCTTGACACCTGTTGATAATCACTAAGTTAAGCATTCATACAGCTCGATGGTTCACTCCGCTGCTTGGTTGCTCGCGTTTAACGGGTCTACGCTTTTTGCTTACGTGACTTTGTCACTTTCGCAAAAGAGCTTCGCCCTCAGCTATCGCCGACTTTTTGTTTTTACTGTCATGCTGAACTTGTTTCAGAGTCTATGTTTTAGCGTACACTAAATAGATGCTGAAATTGTCTCGGATTATGCTCAATGGCATAGCTAATCACTAAGTTAAGCTTTCATAAAGCTCAATGGCTCTTTCTATGGCTCCATCCATGTTGTAATACTTGTAATCTCCCAAGCGACCTAAGAAATAAATATTATCGAGCTTTTTAGCTTCTTCCAAATATTTATTATACAGGTCAAAGTTTTCGTCTTGCGGTACAGGGTAATATCTTTCATTTTTACCTAGTTCAAAATCTTCTGAATATTCTTTCGCAATTACTGTTTTTGAAGATTTGTCGTCAAGATAATATTTGTATTCATGAATTCTTGTGAAATCATAGTTGCAAGGATAGTTTACACAAGCGTTGGATTGGTAATATTCTTTATCATGTGTTTCCATTTTAAAGTTTACGCTTCTATATGGTAATTGTCCGAATTTATAATCAAAAAATTCGTCAATAGAGCCTGTAAAGAAGACCTTGCTATATTTGCTTAAATCAAGTTCTTTGTAATCTGTGTTAAGCTTAACTTTAATGTTTTTGTGGTCAAGCATATTTTTTACGACTTCTGTGTAACCGTTTAAAGGTATACCTTGATATTTGTCTTGGAAATATCTGTTATCTTTGCTTAAATATACCGGAACTCTTGCTGTTACTGCTCCGTCAACATCAGTTGGTGAAACACCCCATTGTTTTGTTGTATAGTGCAAGAATATTTTTTCATATACATAGTTTGCAAGATATTTTAAGTCGTCATCATCTTGCTTTTGAAACTCAAGAATAGGCACCTTTGTGTTGATATTAAAATTATCAAGCAGTTTATGCTCTAATAGTTCTGCATAAGATTTTGGGAAAACATCATATAATGTATTAAAATTGAACGGAATATGTGTTTCTATACCGTCTAAAAGTCCGATAACTTTATGCATGTAGGTGTTAAAATCAGTGAACTGTTTTAGGTAAGTCCATACTTTTTCTGAATTTGTATGGAAAATATGTGAGCCGTATGCGTGTATCATAATACCGTTTTTGTCCCTGTAATCATAACAGTTACCGCCAACGTGGTCTTTTTTGTCTATTATCAGAACTTGTTCATCTGATTTATCTGCTAACAAATTTGCTATTGTTGCCCCTGAAAATCCGGCACCTACGACTAATATCATTATTGTTTCCTTATTATTTATTATCTTCCATTTGATTATACATCAGATAAGATTATATGCGAAATTTAATATTAGTACTATAACCTCAAAACCATGATGTAGACTATATTTGGACATGATAGAATTATGTTAACTTTTGTAAAGTGGATGAAATAAATTAATCAATTCTCAAAACAAAAATCACTTTATATAGATGTTGGGGATTACATAAGATTGAGGATATTTATTATGGGAAATGATTTTAGTTTTGATGCAGTTAAAGCAAATGGTTTTACAAATGAGTTGACTTATAGAGGACCTAAAAAAAGATCAGGTGTTTCTTTTGATTATATGGATAAATTAAATCAATTAGTTGATCAAGGTATTTTTGTTGATAAAGATGGTGATGGTTTCACAGCAGCTGAAAGAAAAGCTCTTGAAAATGAATTTTTCAACATTCACCAAGAAAAAGGTTATAATACAAACTTTAGCAAAATGCGTGCCGGTACAAAAAATGATTATTCTTATGAAGATTTCGTAAGATTAGCACAAGCAGCAGGCTATGTTTTAAAAGAAGGTGCTTCTGTTAAAGAAGAACCAGCAACGGTTGTTAAAAAAGATGCAGTAGAACCTGATGTTGTTTCTCAAAAAGCTACTGAAGAGACACCTGCAGCTACAGTTTTAGAAGTTGCAACAAATCCTATTGCAGCAACACCTGCTACAGTTGTTGAAGACGAAGAAGGTTTTGAACCTGTTTCTCAAAGTGGTAAACAAACATTAAATGATATTGTTGCAGCAGGTCTACCTGATGGTGAATATGATATTCATTTCACAGGTGAAAAAGCTATTGACCCTACGAATGGTAATGTAGTTGGAGAAGTTGCAACAGGTACTATCAATGGTTCTCCATTCAAATATACAAATCCTGGTCAACAAGTAGGTGCTCCTGTTCAAGTTCCTGGTACCAAGGCAGAAGTTCCTGCAGCTCCTGCAACTATTGCTGCAACATCTGCAGAACCTGTAGCGACACCAACTGTACAACTTTCAAGTTCTGGTGATGATATCAAAGCATATTTAGATGCTGATCCTGAATTAGCAGGTTTGACAGGTGAACAAAGAGCCGAAGTACTAAGAAAAAGAGGTATTGCTATTGATGCTCAAATTAACAAATTATCTTCTCCACAAACTCATACAGAAAGAGGTGGTTTCTTGGGCTTAGGTAAAAAGAAAGTTATTGTTGATAAAACTAAGGAACAAGCTGAACAAGAAAACGCAGCTCAAATTGCTGACTTAAGAGTACAACGTGATAATATTGATAGAGCAAGGGTTTATACAAGCGAGGTTGAAGGTCAATTCTGGTCTGGTAGAGTTGCTCCTGATAGCCAATATGACGCACCAGACCATATTGTAAAAAGAAGTGAATCTTATGACAGAGTTACAACTCTTGATGGCAGAAGAGTTGCAAGAACTTCTACATATGTTAGAGATGAACAAGGTTATCCTTCAACAGAATATCATTATTATCCTGTAGCAGTTGAAAAAGTTGGTAATCCAAGATATGAACGTGGAACGTTTTATCAAGTAATTCCTGATTTAGAACATGAATTAACTGATGTTAAAATGCCAGAGAATAAATAGTTAAATTCCTTAAATAAATTGAAGACGGTTCAGAAATGAACCGTCTTTTGTTTTAAAATTCCACTAAATAATAGAGGAATAATATTAGACCATAAGTTATAATTATGATAGTTGAAATTAGTAAGAAAATAATTAAAAGAAGATTATGGTACGTGCTTTATTAACAATAATATTTTTTATTTGTATAACCTCTAGTTTTAGTTTTGCAGAAGAGGCTATTTCTGTTGCAGACGGAATCCAATCTTATAAAAACGGGAAGTTTGAAGAGTGTATCACTACAATGAAACAAGTTGTCAAAGATGACCCGACTTCTGCTATAGGATATTATTATTTAGGTCTTGCGTATTCCAAAACAGGACGAAAAATCCTTGCTATCCAAAACTATAACAAGGTTATTTCACTTGGTTCTGATAATACTTTGATTGAACTTGCAAAAAACGGAAAAAATCAAGTTGGTGGTAAAAATATAACAGCGATTGAAACGCAGCTTGAAGATATTGAAGAAGAAATCAAATCAACTTCTGATTTACCAAAAATAGAAAAACTTTCTCCGGCAGAGTTAAAAGCAAAGTATGAGGAAAAAATTACCAAACCTGCTTCTTCAAATAATGCCTCATCAACAGTAATTAAGGCGAGTGATTATCAAAAAGCTAATGCTCAGCCTACAAATGATGAAATTGTTAATGCTATACGGATACTTCAAAAAGCAGGGTTGCTTCAAAATGGTGTTTCCGGTTTAGCAGGCGGCAATCCGGCAGGATTCAATCCGGAAATGGATTCTAAAACTCAACAAATGAATGCAATGTTAATGATGATGGGACAAAATAACAATAATAACAATAGTATGATGAATATGATGCCTTTTATGAATAGCGGGAATGGTAAAATCAATCCTCAAATGATTCAAATGATGATGATGAATCAAATGATGCCTAATTTTACAACAGGCGGCAGTAATGGAAGCGGGTATTAGTTAAGAAGTTATGAATTATTCAGAGGCAGTTAATTTACTTGAAAATGGTGATATTTTGGGTTGTATTGATTATTTTCATAATAACAATTACAAACTTGAATATGCTTATGCTTTATTGTTATCAGGAAAGTTAGCTGATGCGGAAAGAATGTTTCGTTCTATAGATTCTCATAGGTCAGACTGGGCTATTAAGTTAATTCCGCTTATGCAGGGAAGAGTCGAAACCTTTCCGACTTATTTTCAGATTAGGAGCTTTTTGGAAATTGACTTAAATCTTTTGTTTAAATCGCAACAAATAGATTATGCACAATATATATTGGGCGGGGCTGATATATTTCAAAATATAAATAGAGAAAGTTATAAATTCTTGGGTCGTGTTTTGCTGAAAAATGGTTATATGCCTTCTGCCAAAATGTTTTTAGATAAAGCATTATCAGATTGTTATAGGGATTGCGAACTTCATTATCTTTTTGTTGAATATTATATTGCTCATAACGATTTTGAAAATGCTAAACGTGCTTTAGAAAATTGTTTAAGAGTTAATCCTGATTATTATCCTGCTAAATGTATGAATAAAAAACTATGTAATTATGTATAATAAAAGAGGTTGAACAATCAAGTCCAACCTCTTTTTATTTGTTTATTATAACGTTTATACGTTTAATAATTTTTTAGATTGTTCAAGAGCAAGAGTTCTTGTTGTGATATCACAAACTTCACTTGGTCCGAAGTACTGAATAGCACCAGGGAATAAGTATCTGTCGTTCATTGCCCAATCTTCTCTGTTATCAGCTAATTGTTTGAATACAGGACCGTCAAGTTCAACTAATGCTTTTTTAATTACAGGTTTCATTTCACCGTGACGTCTTTCCATATTCATCATCATTGTTAGAGGAACACCACCGGCAATCCATTCAGAAGCAGGTGCTGTCAAGTTTCTTACAGATGATAAGTAACCTGTTAAACCAAAGCTAATCAATGCAAATGCGTTGAAACCTAATGAGTAACAGTAGTCAGCATCAAAGTTTGAAGGGAATGCACAACGTCCTTCATAACCGAAGAAGTGTGATTGAGCAGAGAATTTACCTGAGTATTTCCCTGCTGCTTTTAGTCCTGCTAATTTTTCTTCAATCATAGAGATTAAAAGTTTTTCTGTTTCAATCTTAGAAACTTGAACGTTACCGTGTGGGTCTCTATCCATCAATAATTGTGATTTGATTAGTTCAGGTAAAGAAGAGAATACACTAGCGTTTTCAGATGATAATGTGTTTTCTATGATTGAGAATTTTTCTGATTGGCTTGCAGATGTATAATTGCTATCTTTTTCTAATGAACTCATGATATCATTCAAGTTTGCAATCATAGCCCCCATTTCTGGGATGAATTCAATCAAACCTTCAGGAATTACTGCAATACCAAAGTTCTTTTTGTTTTCAGAACGTCTTACGATAATATCTGTCATATAATCAATGATTGATGCTAATGACATTTTCTTTGATTCAACTTCTTCAGAAATCAATGTGATGTTTGGTTGAGTTTGAAGAGCTGCTTCAAGAGCTACGTGAGAAGCACTTCTACCCATAATTTTGATGAAGTGCCAGTATTTTTTAGCTGAGTTAGCATCTCTTTGGATATTACCGATAAGTTCACCATAAGTTT
>JAMPEO010000062.1 GCA_023665105.1 Candidatus Gastranaerophilales bacterium
AAAAGAATGATTTTTTAAAATTTTTACAAAATTTAATGATTTAGTCAGGATTTCCGTTTCATTATTCCTGAGAAATAATGTGATATACATATTATAGCAATCAAAGAATGTGACCTCTGCCAGATTGAGTTAACAAAACTTAACAAAGAGAAATGCAAAAGGCAATTTTTTGCAAAGGATATACTTTATATATACATAGGAAATATATAGGAGAATAAACATAATGGGTTTCGATATTAACAATTTTGGTTCAATGATTTCAAACTTAGGAAAAGCAAGTGCAAATATGCAAAACGATAAAACTAAGATTGATACAAAATCAGAATTGAATGCTTATGTATCAGGCTGGGATGCAATCAAAGCGAGTGCAGAGAAAGCAGGAGCAGAAGCAGGTGATATCGCATCATTAGAAGGCACTATGCAATCTGAATTAGCAAGCTTAATGGGTGCAGAATTTGGTCAATCAGCAGGTGTTAAGAAGACAGCAGATGGTTCAGCATTTAGTGCCGATGAAATCTCATTAGAAAATATGATGTCATTACTTGAACCAGAAGATGGTTTGGATATTGGCAAATTAAGAGAATATAACAAACAACCTGTAGCAACTATTGGCGAAGCTGTTGATGGAATCATCGAATTAACAGAAGCAGGTTTCGATAACGACTTGATTCAAGTAATGTTAGATGAAACACCTGGAGCATTCAAACATATCACAAATGCAATTAAAAATGGTTCTGCAAACAGAATTAGTAACGGTATGCTAGCATTAACTGAATCTTCATCAAATACTGAAAATGTTGATACAGCTGGTCAAGTTCAAGAATATTATTTAACACAATTTGCATAATTTGCGGTAAGAAATAAAGTTGTAACAAAAGGCAGGTTTTAAACCTGCCTTTTGTTTTATTGTTGTAAATATGGTTTTGTCATTGAATTATGCTATAAAAGCATGACACTTAAGTTTTTCATCTCGGGACGGAGAGAACATGTAGGGGGCAATTTTTTGCAACAATAATGTTTTAATAATATGCAACAATATATTCTGAAATTAGAACAGTAGTTCGGTTTGCCAAGCTGACAAAAGGACTGTTTATCTATTTTCTAATACATTTTGATTTGCCATAGTAGCCTATGTCACAAGGTGCTAAACCATAGTTAAATTCCGGTTTTTTGCCGTTTATCGGTTGTGACTCAATATAGCGATATGCTGCTACTGAACGTGAATATTCTCGAATTGTTGGTGTCAAATCTGTTTTAGTTCTATAGATATTAATGTTCTCAATTTCACCGATTGGTGCTTTTTTTATATCCGTAAGTTTTCTTTGAATGCTAACTCCATACGCTGAATGGTGAAAAGAATATATATCACCATTATCAAGTTTGTATTCCAATATTCCGGGTTTAGTCTGCAATCTTACAGCATCATCCGGAATGTTTAACTTCTTTTTAACAGCTTTTAAACCGCTACCTAAAGACACTTTACGAGAAAAGCTTATCATATTTACCTCTTGAGATAAATTGTATACATACAGAATAAGTTCTGTAATAAAAATTTTTGTCATATTATTAAAATTTTTTTACAAAATAATCACTGAATTTATAAATCAGAATATAAAACGATGAGAACAAAATAATCTTGTTCTCATCGTTTCTTAAAAAAAAATAAAAAACTATTTTCCTGTAGAACCGAATCCGCCTTCACCACGTTCTGTATCACTAAGTTCAGTAACAACTTCTAACTTAGCTTGTTCTGCACGTGCAATAACCATTTGAGCAATTCTTTCATCAGGTTGTATAGTATAGGCTTCATTTGAAATATTTACAACCGGAACACAAACTTCACCTCTGTAATCTTCATCAATAGTACCAACACAGTTAATTAGCGTGATACCGTGCTTGATAGACATGCCTGAACGTGGTCTGATTTGAGCCTCGTAACCGTGTTCAAGTTCTATTTTTAAACCTGTAGGAATTAGTGTTCTTTCAAGCGGTTTAAGTTCAACAGGTTCTGATATTGCTGCACACAAATCCATACCGGCTGCACCTTCTGTTTTATATTCAGGTAAAACTCTATTATGTTCTAATCTTTTTATTTTTAATACTGTCATTTCATACTCCCTTTTAACTAATCTACCTGTCAATCTTAACTTAAATATAGCGATATTTCTATCTCTAATTATTTATCACACTCCATTTTTTTATATCAAACCTAATATCTTCCAACTCGATATTAAGTGGTTTAACATAAGGAGCCAATTTTTTTATAATCTGTTTTTTTTTCAAAGTCAGTTCTTGTGCGACAACAGCATTCTCACAAGCAACAATCATCGTAGATTTGCCAGCCATCCCATAAGGTTTTGATTTTGTATCAAAAGGTTTTCCTACAACTTTTGACCAAAACGAATACAAGTTCGCACGTTTCATGGCTTTTTGCAAAATTTCATCATCCTTAAGCATGTCTGATATCAGACTATCCACACCCTTAAAATCTGTATATAAAATTTCTTTCATATTTTGCCACCGACCATAGTTTTATGGTATTATTATACAATGAATTTTAGCAAGACGGAAGACATCATAAAAAATTCAAAAAAGATTCTTATTGTTTCGCACGTTAATCCTGATGGAGATGCTCTTGGTTCTACCTGTGCGTTATACGCAGCTATATATAATCGTTTTAAAAAGAAATGCGATATATGTGCATTAACCTATGTTTCTCCAATATACAAGTTCTTGCCAAATATGGAATATGCAAAACAAACTTTTGATAGTTCTTTGGTTTATGATTTGGTAATTACTGTTGATGTTGCTGCAATAGATAGAATAGGGCATATCCAACATCTTTTTGAAAAAGCTAAAACAACTATAAATATAGACCATCATAAAACTAATAACGGATTTGGTGATTATAATTATATTGTTCCGGAAGCAAGTTCAACAGGTGAAGTACTTTATAATCTGTTTAAAAATTCCGGCTGGGAAATAGATAAAGATACTGCAGAATGTTTATATACGGCGATACTAACAGATACTGGCGGATTCAGATTTGATAATACAACAGAATATGTTTTCAATGCCGTAGCAGAACTTGTTAAAATTGGTGTTAATCCCAATAAAATATACACTCATTGTTATGAACTTAAATCAAAAAATTTTGTAATGTTCCAAAACTATTGTATAAATAAAGCTGTATTTTTAGATAATGACAAAATTGCTTATACAACCGTTTATCGCAGAGATTTGGAAAATTATCATGCAAAAGAGGATTATACAGAGGGGCTTGCAGAGATTTTACGTGCAATAGACACAACTGATATTGCTTTTGTAGTTAAGGAATTAGAACCAAAAGTTTGTAAAATTTCTATGAGAAGTAAAAAATATGACGTAGCAAAAATATGTTCAGCATTCGGCGGAGGCGGACATTCACGTGCTGCTGGATGTACTATCAAATCTAATGTAGAAACAGCTGTAAAAAAAGTTCTTGCCGAAATAAAAAGGACTGAACATGAAGCATAAAACATTCAATTTTTTCAAAAAAACAATAATTTCTATTATTGAAAATGATTTTTCCGGTATGGCAGCCGAAATGAGTTATATGCTTGTTATTGGAATATTTCCGTTTTTGTTATTTTTGATGTCATTGTTTAATCTGATTGGCAAAAACTACTACATGAATCCGTTATTTATATTTTTAGAAAAGGTAATGCCGGCTGATACACTTAGGATGATTTATTCTGTGCTTAACCAAGTTTTAGGTTTTGCAAGTGGACGTACCGTTGCAGTTTTTGGGCTTCTTGTTACATTGTTTATGTCGATGAATGCTTTATCTGTTGTAATTAAAGGTCTAAATAGAGCCTATAAAGTTGAAGAAACACGGGCTTTTGTATATACAAGATTTTTATCTTTAATAATGGTTGTTGTTAATACTCTTGTGTTGTTTTTGAGTATAAACCTTATTATATTCGGACGTGTTATTATTAGATTTTTAATTGCATCAACAGCAATAACAGCAGATACAGGAACTCTTTTCCTTGCTATACGTTGGCCGATAGCGTTTCTTGCATTATTTGTTATGGCGTTTTTACATTATTATATTTTTCCTGACGTTTCTTGGTCGGAAGAGCTTAAGTGTAAAAGTGCATTGCCGGGAACAATGTTTTTTTGTGTAATATGGTTAATTGCATCCGGCGGGTTCTCTATTTATGTAAACAAACTGCATACATACAACTTTGTTTATGGCTCTATTGCAGCATTTGCAATGTTAATGATATGGTTCTATTTCACATCAATGCTTGTTTTGATTGGCGGAGAGATAAACTCGCAAGTACACGATAAACTGGAGCAAGACAAAATTCTTGCAGTTCTTGAACAACAAGAAGAGATGGCAAAAAAACACGGATTCTATGAAGAATATATAGATGATAACAAAGATAATTTATAATCTAAACGTGGCGTTGTTCAGGATTTATTAAAATATATGCAAGTTTGTCTGCACCATAAAAATTCCTTGCAGCAAGAATTTTTGATGCTTGTATATTATCATATTTTACAAAATTGTGTTCAACTTTAAATTCACCATTACCAAGAGTTGTAATTATTGCATAACACGCATCCGGATTTGGAGTAAACGGTCTTCCAACACTTCCGTCATTTACAACTGTTTGACGGGTGTTTGTTTGAAACCCGCAAGGGATATGAGTATGCCCGCACAAAATCAGATTTGCATCTACACCTTCTAACATCTCTTCAACTTTTTCTAACGGAGTATCGGGCATGATGTCTTCATTATTTCTTCTTGGAGAACCGTGCACCATAAGTATTTTTACACCGTCAATTGTTAATTCTTTTGTGGCAGGTAACTGTGATAAGAATGATTTCTGGTTTTCACTAAGTGTTTCGACCTCTTGTCTTAAAGCATTAGCCATTACAGGTGCTCCTTTTGAAACTGTTTCATAAGTCTTTTCAGTGAACTCCGCAATCATCTTATCAGTATTACCTTGTATCATTTCAACATTATCATGTTTAAAAAGGCTCATACAAAAATTCAATGTATCACCAGGTTCAGGACCTGCTAACGCATAATCTCCAAGAAACAAAATCTTATCACATCCTTTAGCTTGAATGTCTTCTAAGACAGCTTCCAATGCCAATAAATTTCCGTGAATATCCGATAACACTGCAATTCTCATATACTAACCTTTCTGTAATATTTCTGTTTGCACCTCCTAATTTTACAACAAAACTATGACCATTTATAGATTTACTGATATTTACCTCAAAATCAAAAATCTTGAAAAATCAAGCTATGACAAAATCATGTCAAACCCAATAGTGACATGTATTTCCATGATTGTTAAGAAATATTACAACTGTATTTTAAAAAGTCAATTTCGAAAAAAAAAAATACTTTATTATAGTACGGGAATTAAAGAGTCATTCATTAATGTAAAAATAACATCAGTTAAACGCGAATGTTTAGCATGTTAAACATTAAATGATTACGCTTTAGTAAGACGTATACAACTAAACAGTTTGGCATTGAGCAATGAAATATCATCGCAGATAAGCGGTTAATTGTTGCTGATGTTTCAAGCTTTAGCCGCTATGCTTTGCATAGGGCTAAAACGAAAATTTAATATGACAAAATATAGGAATTTATGGAGGAATTAACTATGTCAGTACATTTTTTACCAGGATGTTATGGTCCTGATGCAAACGGTGGCGGATACGTTCCGACAACATTTGATCGATCAACGTTTACAGTTTTTAATGGAGTTCCTGTTTTATCACATGAACCATTTAGTACAATCGGTGCTTTCAATGTAGCTGATTGGACAGACCCTACATATTACGGTGATAATTCATTAAGAACGAGAAATATGGTAGCTAATATTGATGTTCTTAACGGATATTACGATAATATGTATTCAAGTAGTGGATGCGGATGGTTTAATGCCGACGGTTCATATATAGCTTAAACAAATATTTGTAACGGGAAGTTATACTTCCCGTTTTTCCCCACCCTCAAAACCATTTTTTTACTCTCAAATCATGCAAACCCTGTAAGGACATGCATTTCGACATGTTACAAAATGTAAACATGTCTTTTTAAAAAGTCAATTCTTCGTTTAATAAAAACTTTATATAAGAGAGGGAATTAAATTTAAAACGGGGAATTAAAATGGTTATTAGATTTCAAGGATTTCCATCAGGCACTTGGCGTGGTGATGGCAACGGCAATTTTGTAAGAACAAATTTTGAAGATTCAGAGATTTTCGCATCAAGCGGAGTTCCTGTTCTATCACATGAACCATATAGTGCAATCGGCCCACAAAACGTAGCTGATTGGACTGACCCGACATATTATGGTGATAATTCGCTAAGAAATAGAAAACTTGTAGCTGATATCCATGTAGTTCAAGGCTATTATGATTCAATGGCTTCATCCGGTTCAAATTTCTTCAACATAGATTCATCATTTATAAATATAGACGGAAGTAATAATGGAACTACATCGCCATTTACTCCATCTTCATCAAACAATGGAATAAGTGTAACTTACACTCCAAGCACAGGTATTGGTTCAAATCCATTTAGCTCTTACAGCCCTAATTATTCTCCTAATGGTGCCGGCAATACAGGTAGTGCAAATGGAGCAGGAAGCGGCGATTTTGTAAATAACCCTGAATCTAATACCCCGCAATCACAATTTAATTCAAGATTGAAATTGATACAACAATATTGCGATAAGTATGGCAATTCTGTTGATGTAAATGAAATCAAACAAAAATATGCTAACAACCCTGAAGAAGGCGTTAAATATTGCGACGATATAATTAACAATAAATTTAAACAAAGCAGAGTTGAAAAAATAGTCAAGGATCAATACCAAGCAAAACTTGATGCACAACTTGAAAAAGGTCAAAGTATCTCTGATGATTGGGTAGAAACAGCTATCAAAAACGGTACAGGTACACCAAACTTCAATACATCAGGCGTAAATAAAAACAATGTTTTAGACGTAATCGGAACTTTCATGACAAATGATGAAGTTAAAAACGGTAAGGTTTCATTAGAAAATATCTTTGAACAACCTGAAGCAGCCGCACAACTAATGAATGCTATTAAAGCTAAAGCAAATGAAATGCTTAAGAGACCTGATATTGATGACGAAACAAAAGAAAGTATCTCAGCAAAATTAGAAGATTTGGTTGACTATGTTGACAACTTCTCAGAAAAATACGGCGATGAATTCACATCAAGTCCTTTTGCCGGTTCTCCAAGCAGAAGACAAGCTGTTAACAAATATACAGAACTATTCACAGAATTAAGAACAATTCAAGCACAAAAGAACGATGAAGCTGCACCTGAACACTATGGTTTACCGGAAGACAGCAGCATCAGCTTGACAAATTATACAGATAGAGCAAATGAAGAAATCAAAGCTCACCGTAACAGAAAAAGATTAAATACAAATATCTAAGAAGTTATATAATATCTCCAGTATTCATGAAAAGCAGGTTTTATAACCTGCTTTTCGTTTGTGATAAATAATGTTTAAAATGATTTTGGGACAGATTTTTATACAAGTTCAGCATGACACTTAAGTTGCCACTCTCTGGACGGAGAGAACGTGTAGGGTACAATTTTTGCACTAAAATAACTTTACCAAGTGTATAAGAGTTATAATGTACACTCTAAATTAAGTTTATATAAAGATGCCCTAATACTGTGCTAAACTAGTAATGTAGGGTACAAAACAGAAAGGGACATAAAAATGATACCTATTTTTGATTCAAAACGTCAATATGCACAAATCGGTGCTGATGTAGAAAAAGCTGTATGCGAAGTATTACGTTCAGGTTCATATATTCTTGGTCAAAATACAAAAGCGTTGGAACAAGAACTTGCTGATTATATCGGAGTAAAATATTCTATCGGTTTGAACTCCGGTACAGATGCACTTCACCTTGCTTTAAGAGCATTGGACATAGGTTCAGGTGATGAAGTTATCACAACTGCATTTACATTTGTTGCAACTGCTGAAGCTATAGGTATCGTTGGTGCTACTCCTGTTTTTGTTGATATTGATACTGATACTTTCAATATTGACCCTGACAGAATTGAAGAAGCTATAACACCTAAAACAAAAGCTATTATCCCTGTTCACCTATATGGTCAACCTTGTGATATGGACAGAATCATGGATATTGCAAAACGCCATAACTTACACGTTATTGAAGATTGTTGTCAAGCTATCGGTTCTACATTCAAAGGACAAAAAGTTGGTACATTCGGAGATTTCGGATGTTATAGTTTCTACCCAACTAAGAACTTAGGCACTATGGGTGACGGTGGTTTACTTACTACAAACTCTGATAGTCTAAAAGATAGAGTTATTGCATTAAGAAATCATGGCGGTGCTATCCGTTATCATCACGATGAAATCGGTGTAAACTCAAGATTAGATGAAATCCAATCTGCAATATTAAGAACTAAACTTCCAT
>JAMPEO010000063.1 GCA_023665105.1 Candidatus Gastranaerophilales bacterium
ATACATCGATAACAAAACCCTTAGAATTTGTTCAAACGGGGAATTCTCTAATATTGAAAACATAAAATTAGATTGCGGAAACTCCGGAACAACTATGCGTTTATGTTCCGGAATACTTGCATCACAAAGCTTTAATTCAATATTATACGGAGATGAAAGTTTATCTAAACGTCCAATGAAACGTGTAATTACTCCTTTAGAAATGATGGGAGCCAAAATAGATTCAAATGATTTTAAAGCTCCTTTAAAAATATTTGGAAGGAAATTAAACGGTATCGTTTATGAATCACCAATTGCATCTGCACAAGTAAAATCATGCATATTACTAGCCGGACTAAATGCAAATGGAGAAACAAAAGTTATAGAACCATATAAATCAAGAAACCATACAGAACTTATGCTAGACTATATGGGAGCTGATATAACAATGGATAATGAATCTGTAACAATCACTTATTCAGAATTACAACCAAAAGAAATTGATATTGCAGGAGATATCTCTTCTGCCGCATTTTTCATTGTTGCAGCACTAATAATACCAAATTCAGAAATAATTTTACGAAACGTTGGATTGAATAACACCAGAACAGGTATTATAGATATTGTTCAACGTATGGGCGGGAATATAGAAATATTAGACAAAAAAGTTGTATCAGGAGAAGAAGTTGGAGATATAAAAATTGCATATTCACAACTAACTTCTTGTGAAATTTCAGGAGAAGATATACCAAGACTAATTGACGAATTGCCTGTAATAGCACTACTTGCAACACAAGCAAACAGCACAACTACAATACGCAATGCAGAAGATTTAAGAAAAAAAGAATCCGACAGAATTTCAACTATTGTTAACGGACTCAAATCTATAGGTGCGGATATAGAAGAACTTCCTGACGGTTTCGTTATAAATGGGAAAACTCCATTAGCAGGAGATGTAGAACTAGATACATTCCATGACCATCGATTAGCAATGACATATTATATTGCAGGACTTATCTGTCAAAAAGAAATACTAATTAAAAACTTTGAATGGGTAAATATTTCATTTCCTGAATTTGAAGAATTATTTTATAAATTAGTCGTATAACCTGTTTTATGTTATTATAACAATGTAATAAACTATCACAGAAAGGCTATTTATAAATGGGTGATGAAGATAAGCAGTTTGATGCCACACCTCAGAAACTTCAACGTGCAAGAAAAGAAGGACAAGTTGTAAAATCAAAAGACGTATCGGTTGCGATTTCATTACTTGTTGTTTTTTCTTTTATTCTTCTTATGGCACCCATAACTTGGGATTTAATCTGCGGACTATTTAAGAATTTATATTCACAAATACCTAATCAGCACGTAGAAAGCATTGGTTACACTTACGTATTTTCATCCGCAGTTGTACCTTGTCTTGTAATAATTGGCTTAACGCTAATTGTTGCAGCATTTATAGCTGCACTTGCTGACTTTATTCAAGTTGGACCTCTTGTGGCAATAGCACCACTTATCCCAAAACTTGATAAACTAAATCCAACAAAATATTTTAAAAACATTTTTTCTATCAAAACATTATTCGAATTATTTAAAAACATTCTTAAAGTATGTATCTTAGGTTTTGTAGGATGGACAGTTTACTCTGCACACCTTAAAGGAATTTTAATGCTGGCAGCTATTGATAATAACTTTGCAGTAATGAATGAATTTGCAAGTTTAATAAAAGATTTTATTTATAAGGCATGCCTTGCATTTTTCATCATAGCTGTAGCTGACTACGGCGTTACACGTTGGAAATTTATGAAAGACCAGAAGATGTCTTTCAAGGAAATTAAAGACGAATACAAGAACCAAGAAGGTGATCCTCACGTAAAATCAGCTCTTAGACAGCGTCGTATGCAAATGTTACAAAGAGGTGCTATGGATTCTGTTGCAGAAGCTGATTTTGTTGTCAGAAACCCAACCCACGTAGCATGTGCGTTAAAATATGATGCAGAAACCATGATGTCACCAACTATGTTAATGAAAGGTGCAGAACTTATCGCAAAAGAAATAATAAGAATTGCAGAAGAAAACAATGTCCCTGTAATAGAGAATCCACCTGTAGCACGTGCATTGTATCGTATGGTTGAAATAGGTCAGCAAATACCCCCAGAATTATTTAAAGCTGTCGCAGAAATTCTACTTTTTGTTTACAACTTGAAAAATAAACAAAATCAAGGTAATATAAAATAGTTATATATATTTTAAATATTTGTACAAATGAATAAACAAAGTCTATTAAAACAGTATGTGAGCATAGTCCAAAAAGTTGCCAAAATAGAACAACGACGTGTTCCAAATCACATGATTGAATATGAAGAGTTAGTGAGTATTGGCATCATCGCTGTGCAAGCAATGATTAAGAATAAAACAGAAGAGCAGCTGGCAAAATATAACGATGCCTATATGGGAACAGCTGTTAAGTGGGCTATTCGTAATGAATTACGTCATAGATACAAATGGTATTCTCTTAAACATAAAACGGAAAATGAAGGAGAAGGAGATGATCCTGAAAATCCAAATAAGGTTAAGGAAGCTGTTTATGAAGCAATTTTATCTATTGACGGTTTAGCTGCTGCGGCAACAGATAATGACTCTCCATTTGATTTCATTAAAGACCCGCATGCCATGCCTGACGAAAATGCTGAAATTGTCGAAATGAGTAGACTAATAAAAGAAGCTATTGCGAATTTACCTCAGAAAGAAAGAACTGTTGTTGAATACAGGTTCTATCGTAATATGCAAGCAAAAGATATTGCAACAATGATTGGTTTATCGCCATCACGTATTACAAGAATTATTCAAGGAGCCCTTGTTTCTATACGTGAATACCTAAAATCAAAAGGACGTCACGATTACTAATTATTGAACACTAACGTTCATGAATTCTATGTCATCATAATCAACATAAGCTGTTTGCATAAGGTTTCTACCGGCACGAATTGTAATAACATTTTCTTGATTCCATCTTATTAAATTGTGTGGCAGCCTAATTTTTTGATTATCACCATTTATTTGTATTTCTGCAATTTTTTGTCCGTTTAAATAAACACTTGGCGGGCTTGCAAAGGCATTAGAAATTCTATTTTGTCCGATACCTCTTGCAAGAGCAGTATCAATACCAATAATAGAGCCAATCACAAGAAAATTTTGTTTAACTTTTGCTGATGCAGGAATAATAACTTTTTTGGAATAAACAGGACCAACGGCAACCCCTTTAAACTGCCCTGCATTAGCAGAATAACCTGAAAAATTATTATCACCAAGATGACATAATTGAGAATCAATTTTTATATCAAATTGTCCGGCTTGTTCTATTGCAAGAGTAAAAGGTCTGCTATAATCACCCTTATTTATAGTTATTGAGAATGGTTTATAATTTTGCTTTTCTACTGATAATATTGTTGGTCCGCTAATAGATGTTTTTAATTCAAATTCACCATTATTATTTGTATAAGTTGTATAGTTTTTTGATGGAATACGAACTTTTGCATTAGCAACTGGCTGCTTTGTATATTTATCAATAATTTTATTTTGGTTTTTCATCATGTAGTTTTCTGTAATCCCACCTTGCATAACAGCAGCATAGGATTGAGTTAGACTAAACAAGAAGATTAAAAATAAAGTTAATACTCGCTTCATACACACATTTTCCTTATTTTTTGAATAAAAATTCATCTCTGTATGTTGAGTATTTAATGATATTTTTTCAAAAGTAAAAATTATATTTGAAATTTTAAATTTTTTTTGCTATTCTTAAACACGTAGGGTAACCTATTGATAATTAAATATGCCGATGTGATGGAATTGGTAGACGTGCTAGACTCAAAATCTTGTGAGGGCAACCTCGTGCCGGTTCGACCCCGGCCATCGGCAAATAAAAAAGACATCTGGTATCAGATGTCTTTTTTATTTTATATAATCTTTTTTATTTTATATAATCTTTTTTATTCTGAAACCACTTCTTCATTTTCTGAAGATTTATAATTTATTGCATTTACAAGTTTTTCTTCATCACTTGTAATTTCTTCGACATTGAATTTTTTTAAACTATTCATTTGAGCTTGTTTATTTAAATTATTCTCACCTTTTTCAAGACAAGCACCTATGCCGATACCTGATACAAATGCTGCTCCTGCTTTAATAACAAAATTAGAATTAATTTTTGAACCAATATAAAGCCCTGTAACTGCAGCAAGAACGTTGGTAGCTAATTTTTGGTAATCATTACATTTGTCTAAACCTTTTCTTTCACTAATAAATTTATCTGCATTATCTTCATTAGCTATATAGTATCTAAGAGGTTTATTCGCATGAACTTTATCACTTTCAGATATTAAAACTTTATTATCATCGAGTCGATTTACAACATTTAATTCCAACATAAAATAAATACCCTTTCTTTATGTTCCACAATGTAATAATGGGCAAAAATTATTTTTTTTGCTATTATAGCAATAATTCTTTACACATAAAAAAAAGAGCCTTTCGACTCTTGGAATTAAGAATAGCTGGAAGTATGAAAAAGATTTAATACACTTATTAAAATCTAAAAACCTTGTTTTGTTAATTAGCCAATCAGTTATAAAATAAATTCATTCTTACTAATATAAAATTTCTTATTATGTGCATCGTGATTTTAATAATGATATTCGTAACAATTTTGCATAGATTATGGAAGAATTATCTTTTAGTTGTATAATTGGTGTAGTAGATAAATATGAGGTACACAATGCAAAAAACAGCAAGCAAAAGAAGTATTAAGAGTTTAGATTTTAACTGTGATTTAGCACAGGGCTACGGTGTATATAAAAATAATACAGAATTTAATTTTTTAGATTATGTAAGTTCTGTAAATATATCTTGCGGTTTTCATGCCGGTGACCCTCAAACAATAAAAAAAGCATTGCTTGCAGCAAAAGATAAAAATGTTGTAATAGGTGCACATATTGGTTATTCTGATATTCAAGGATTTGGATACCGACCAATGGAATTGAGTGATGATGAGCTTGAAGCACTAGTTGTATATCAAGTTGGAGCAATTATGTCTTTTGCAAAAGCATATAACCTAGAAATAGAACATGTAAGACCACATGGAGCTATGTATAGAAAAGCAGCAGAAGATTTCCATTTTGCAACAGTTATAGCACGTGCAGTACAGAAATGTTCTCAATGGCTTACCTATTGCGGAGCAGCTGGTGAAATCATAGAAAAAATAGGTGACTATATTAAAATACCTGTTTCACAAGAACTTATTTTAGAAAAACAATATAATCAGGATTTGGAAATTCAATATTCATTACCTGATGTTACAGATACAGAGGAATGCATGAAGAGATTACAAACTTTATTACATACCTCACAGGTTAACAATACATCTGATGGACTTACCATTGCAAAGATTGATTCAATCCACTTTAGCAACAAATATGCAAATTCTCTTGAAATAATTCAAAGAGCTAATAGTCTAATCAAACCTGAACCTGTCAGATATGCACGTGTAAAATCTTCAGGATGGGTTGATTAGTATGAAAAATTTAATAAAAAATAATATGAAAATGCCAAAAGATGCAGGTTGGCTTATTCCGGGATTAGAAATCAAGCGTTGGTTTGCACTTATATTTTTAGGTTCTGTTCTAATTATATTAGGTATTTTAACACTTTCAAATCCAGAACAAGTGTACTTATTTTTAAAAAACGTAAAAACATCTGTAAATGTTGATGTCGTAGCGACTATTGCAATTTGTTTAGGAGCATTATTCTTTTTTAAAGGTTGGCAGAAAACAAATCTTTCAATGTTAGATATACATACAGGCAAAGAAAAAGAATCCGTATTAGAAATCTTATATAGAAGAAAAAAATTAAATAAAGGTCCTAAAGTTGTTGCGATTGGAGGCGGCACAGGATTATCAATGTTACTAAAAGGTATCAAAAAGATAACCAACAACATTACAGCCGTTGTTACAGTTGGTGATGATGGTGGTAGCTCTGGACGTTTACGTGAAGAAATGGGAGTTTTACCTCCTGGCGATATAAGAAACTGTATTGCAGCACTTGCTGATGATGAAGACTTAGTTACAAAACTATTTCAATATCGTTTTGATATGGGTGAGGGTCTAAAAGGACACAGTTTCGGAAATCTGTTCTTAACTGCATTGTGTTCTATTACAGGTAATATGGTTAGAGCTGTAAAAGAGTCTTCAAACGTACTTTCAATAAGAGGAAGAGTATTACCTTCTACATTAGATGATATGAAGCTTGCTGCGGAAATGGAAGACGGTAGAATTATTCATGGTGAATCTTCTATTCCTGAAGCAGAAGGTAAAATAAAAAGATTATTTACTGAACCGGCAGAGTGCAAAGCATTACCTGAAGTAATTGAAGCTATCAAAAATGCTGATTTAATTATTATGGGTCCAGGCAGTTTATATACAAGTGTTATCCCAAACCTTTTGATTAAAGAAATTGCATCAGCTGTTGCAAAAGCAAATGCTAAAAAGATTTATGTATGTAATATTATGACACAGCACGGTGAAACAGATAATTATTCTGTAGCAAGCCATGTTAATGCTCTTATTGACCACGCAGGAAGTTCGGATATATTAGATGCTGTTCTTGTAAACAACAGTCTACCTAAAAATATTTCGCCTGCATACGCAAAACATAATTCATTCCCTGTTGTATTGGATATGGAAAACTTAAAACCGACAGGTGTAAAACTGGTATCAAGCAAGCTTATTGAAGAAGAAGAAAGTAAAAACGGACTGGTAAGACATAGTTCTTCTCGTGTTGCAAGAGCAGTTTACTACTGGTTCAGAAAACAAATGAGACATAAATGATTATGAGAAAAAAAATAACAGTTAAAACTATACAACAATTAAAAAATAACGGAGAAAAAATCTCCGTTTTAACTGCTTATGATTACTCAACAGCAAAATATTTAGATGAAGCAGGCGTAGACATAGTTTTAGTCGGAGATTCTTTAGCAAATGTTGCTCTTGGTTATGACTCAACGCACTCTATTTCTATGAATGAAATGCTAATTTTTACCGGAGCGGTTGCAAGAGGAGTTTCTCATTCTATGGTTATTGGTGATATGCCATTCATGAGCTATAACATATCTATAGAAGATGCATTAAAAAATGCAGGAGAAATGATAAAAGCAGGAGCTAATGCCGTTAAAATCGAAGGATGTAACGATTATCTGCTAAAAGTGATAAAAAGATGCACTCAATCCGGTATACCAGTTTTAGGTCATTTAGGTTTCACACCTCAATCACAAAACGCATTAGGCGGTCATACCGTACAAGGAAAAACGTTATCTGCAACTCTTGAAATATTAGAGCAAGCAAAACTCTTGCAAGAAGCTGGAGCGTTCGCAGTTGTATTAGAAATGGTTCCGGAAGAAAGCTCAAAATATATAACTGAGCGTCTTAACATTCCAACTATCGGAATTGGAGCAGGAAGGTATTGTTCAGGTCAAGTAATGGTATCCGACGATATGTTTGGAAAATTTTCTGATTACAAACCAAAATTTACACGTCAATACACTAACCTTCAAAAACTAATGCTTGAAGCGATTAAAAATTATTGTAAAGATGTAAAAACAGGGGAATTTCCATCTGACAAAGAAGTATTTAACTTATCAGAAGAAGAAGCTATTAAACTAGCAAATGAGGAATTATTATGTTAATTCATACAATTTCAGAAATTAAAAATAATATAAAAGAATGGAAACAACAAGGGTTAAAAATAGGTGTTGTTCCTACAATGGGTGCTTTACACGCAGGACACGCTTCTTTAATTAAAAAAGCTGTTGAAACTTGCGACAAAGTAATTGTTTCTGTCTTTGTAAACCCCATTCAATTTGGTCCATCAGAAGATTTTGATAAATATCCAAGAACCTTAAAAGAAGATGTTGAATTGGCAGAATCTATAGGTGCTAACATTGTCTTTGCACCATCTGCAGATGAAATGTACGGAAAAGGTCAAAGATTATCAAATGACACATTGACTTATGTTGCACCACCATTTTTCTATGTTAATAAATTATGCGGAAGATCTCGTGTAGGGCATTTCGATGGGGTTTGCACTGTTGTTTTAAAATTATTTAATATAACCCAAGCTGACTATGGTTTCTTTGGACAAAAAGATGCACAACAACTAATCATTTTAAAGAAAATGGTTAAGGACTTAAATGTACCGATTGAACTCATAGGTTGCCCTATAATAAGAGAAGAAAAGGGTCTGGCTATGAGCTCAAGGAATAAATACCTTGATGAGAATGGTAAAATAGATGCTTTAGCAT
>JAMPEO010000064.1 GCA_023665105.1 Candidatus Gastranaerophilales bacterium
CACAATTATTGCACCTGGCAGGGAAGGTGCTGATTGGTTAACAAAAGAATTCGCAGAAAATAAAATCGGTATGGTTAACAATGCCGTTGATGTTGGTGTAAGAGTTGAATTACCTGCACCTGTATTTGAACCAATAACAGATAAACTTTATGAATCTAAGCTTGTTTACTACTCTCCAAAATTTGGTGATGCAGTTAGAACATTCTGCATGAATCCAAACGGTGAAGTTGTACAAGAAAATTACAATGGTATAGCTACCGTAAATGGTCACAGTTATGCAAATATAAAAACAAAAAATACAAACTTTGCATTATTGGTAAGTGAACAATTTACAGAACCATTTAAAGAACCTATAGCATACGGACAACATATTGCAAGCCTTGCAAACATGCTTGCCGGAGGTATACTTGTTCAAAGATTCGGTGATTTACTTGATGGAAAACGTTCAACTCCGGAAAGATTAAAATCAAGCATTATTGAACCTACACTTAAATGTGCAACACCAGGTGATTTAAGCCTTGTATTACCATACAGACAATTAACAAGTATCATTGAAATGCTTTTTGCACTTGATAAAATTGCACCTGGAACCGCTTCAAGATATACTCTTCTATATGGTATTGAAGTTAAATTCTACTCCGCAAGAGTTAAACTAACAAATGAACTTGAAACAGAAGGTGTAAAAAACTTGTTTGCAATAGGCGATGGTGCAGGCGTAACAAGAGGTCTTATCCAAGCTTCAGCTTCAGGTGTACACGTTGCCAGAACAATTTGCACAAGATAATTTAAGTGATACAATGACATTATGAAAATATTCAATGGTATGTCCGCCCAAAAAAGATTGATTATAATTGGCGTATTTTTTAGCACGATTCTTTTAACACTAATATCAGCTCTTGCTATATTCAGTATTAAAGATAATTTGAATACATGCTATAAATACTTTGGACAAATAATATCTAAATCACTTGCAATAGAAAGTGTTGAACTCACAAAAGGGCTTCCTGAAGAAACAGTTTATAACACGCTCAGAACTCATTCCGTTTCGATAATAGAAAGTAATGAAGATGTTGCATTCATTGAATTTAAAGATAACAAAGCAAATGTTATTTATTCAAGTAAAAAAGACGACATTTGTCCAAAACGAAATACAAGAATAAGCATTAGTTCTCCACTTATTACATATCATAATGGTAATCAAACTATAATCGGCTCTGTAACCATTGGTCTGTCAGGTAATGTTATAGATGAAATATCTTCAATGACAAGATTATCACTTTCCATTGCTTTTCTGATTGCATGGCTCACAATAGCATTGATTATAATAATGAACACCATAATTGCAACACGTGAATTAAGAACTCTATATGATGGCGTAAAAAAGCTATCATCAGGAGAGTTTGGTTACAAAATTAAAAGTAAAGGCGTCAGCAGAGAAGTTAGAGAACTGTTTAAAGCATTTAACGATATGTCTGAAAAATTACATACGTATAGCGAAAGTTCCATTGACAGTATAATGCTTGAACGCAACAAATTTGAAGCAATTCTTATGAGCATCGCAAATGGTGTCGTTGTTTGCGACAGTTCTGATAATGTTTTACTTGTAAACGAACACGCAGAACAACTGCTTGATGTCACAAATGAAGAGATAGTACACTCAAACTTAGAAAGATACTGTGATACAAATGGAATCGTAGCATTCAAAGAAAAACTAGAAGAATTCAAAAATACTCCTATTAAACAAATGGCAGATAAACCACTTGAATTCAACATTGAAGTATCTGACAAAATTCTTAAAACAGTTATTTCACCAATGTTTCTCAATAGCGGTGAATATGTAGGTTACATAATTGTATTGATTGATGTTACAAAAGAAGTTGAAATGGACAGAATGCGTTCACAATTTATTTCAAATGTATCACACGAACTTAGAACACCTGTAACTGTATTAAGAAGCTATAGTGATACTTTATACACTCTTGGCAATGAATTTGATTACGAAACACAAAAAGAATTTATTGGTATTATGAATAAAGAAGTTATAAGACTCCACGATATGGTTAATGATATTCTTGATTTTTCAAGATACGAAGCAAAAAATGTTAAACTTGAAAAAGAGATGAGAAATATCTCAGAACTAATACAAGAATGTGTTGCAAGAGCAGACATTTTGGCAAAAGAGAAATCAATAAAAACTATCGTCATGATTGAACCAAATCTTCCTGAGATACCAATAAACTATGACAGTATAACCAGAGCTGTTATGAACTTGTTTACAAATGCCATTAAATACTCACCAAACGAAAAACAAATTAAAATAAAAGTTGAAAAAATAAAAGATTTTGTAGAAATAACTGTTAAAGATGAAGGTCCTGGTATTTCTGAAGAAAACCAGAAAAAAGTCTTTGATAGATTTTTCCGCGTGGAAAATAGTGCACATACTGTAAAAGGAACAGGTTTAGGACTTCATCTCGTTAAAATTGCAGTAGAAAAACACCATTCAGGGGAAGTATTTGTTAAATCAAAACTTGGAGAAGGTGCAACATTTGGTATAAGATTACCGCTAATCGAACCAATAGAAGAAATTGAAGAATATATTCCTCAAAATATACCATTAAATAATACCGATAAATAACTATGAATTATAAAGATGCAATAAAATTATTAACTTCGCAAGGAAAGTTTCACATTGATTTAGGATTAGAGAGAACAAAACAAGTTCTTGAATTAATTGGAAATCCACAGGATAAATTAAAATGCATACAAGTCGCCGGTACAAACGGTAAAGGTTCTGTGTGTACAATGTTAGAATCAATCCTAAGAACTGCAGGGTTTAAAACAGGTTTGTATACCAGCCCGCATATTTTTGAATATACAGAACGCATAAAAATAAAAAATGAAGAAATATCTCAAGAAGATTTTGCGAACTATATAGAAGAAATTATAACTATTGCCGATAAAAATAATATTCCGCTTACAGAATTTGAAATATTAACAATCGTAATGTTCAAATACTTTGCAGATAATAACATTGATATTGCAATAATAGAAACAGGACTAGGCGGCAGACTTGATGCAACTAACGTATTAAAAGAAAATATTTGTTCTGTTATCACTCACATAGATTATGACCATACAGAACGCTTAGGCAACACAAAAGAACAGATTGCTTATGAAAAAGCCGGCATTATAAAACCAAACTCAGCGGTCATAACAAGTGAAGGATATGAAGTAATAAAAGACAAAGCAGATGAAGTCGGAGCACTATTTGCCTTAGCAACACCCTTTGTTCCACAACAGTATTTAGATGCACTTTCTCTTAAAGGTCAACACCAACAAGAAAATTTGGCTCTAGTACTTGCTGTATTAGAATTAAAATATAGAGATATAACTGATGAAACTATAATTAAAGCTCTGCAAAACGTTAAACACCCTTGCAGATTTCAATATATAAAAGAGAAAAATTTAATTATAGATGGAGCACATAATCCAAACGGTATACAAGCCCTTAGACAAAACTTGGATATACATTATCCAAACATTCCCAAACAATATATTTTTGGATGCTTAAAAAACAAAGATTATAGCAAAATGATTCAATATATTACCTCTGATAACACAATACAAAATTTATTTATTTATGAATTTGATAATCCAAATGCTTGCAAAACAGAAGATATTAAAAATGTATGTGGATATCCAATAAAAAAATTAGAAAACATAAACGATATAAACTTTAGTAATGACACACTAACAATTATATGTGGTTCTTTCTATATGCTTAAAGAGTTTGATTGTCTGCTATAAGTTCTTCTAAAGTTTTAAAAATATCTTCGTTATAACGATTTTCAACAGCACTGAATGGTAAAACTACACCACCAAGTTGTTTACAAATTTTTGCAACAACACCCTGAACTTTTGATTTCGGAATATAATCAATCTTTGTCACAATAGTAATAACAGGTATATTGTTCGCTTCAACCCAATCTCTCATTTGCATATCGTTTTTCTGAATATCATGACGAGCATCAATTAACTGAATAAGTGAAGTAATCTGTCTTCTATTCAATAAATATTCTTCAAGATGTCTTTGCCAACGTGCTTGAACATCATGAGAAACCTTTGCATAACCATAACCCGGTAAATCAGCAATGGTAAATTTATCTGAAAAATTAAAAAAGTTTATAAGTCTTGTTTTTCCGGGAGTGTTAGATGTTTTCGCTAATTTTCTATTATTGGAAAGAGCATTGATGAATGATGATTTACCAACATTAGAACGCCCCAATAAAGGAAATTCCGGAAGTTGATATTCAGGACATTGAGATAATTTTTCTGCACTTATTAAAAAAGTGCCTGCTAGATGTTTCATTCATTTATTTCCAATAATGTTTCAGATTTGATAGGTTCTTTTTCTTTTGATTTTAAAAGAGCTTGTTTTTTCTCAGCTCTATATGTAACCATTTTCAATAAATTATAAACTTTCTCATTATTAACAACAGTTATTTGAGCTTTTTTCTTCATTAAATCAACATTGATAGCTTTTTTCGCAAACATATTTTCCGCTTTGATATGAACAATACTAACTAAACCGTGTTTTAAAATACTAATCGGTCGTTTTAAAAATAATTCAAATGTTTCAAATATGTTCATAGTTGACCTAACAAATGTAAATCTGAAAATTTGCTACTATTTATCAAAAACTTTAGGTGCATAGTCAATAGTAGAACCACTAGACTTTTTCACTCTTTTTTTATTAGTTTTTGACTTAACCTGTTTTGTTTTAACAGTTTTTTGTTTTACTTGTTGTTCCTTAGCAGGTTTTACAGATTTAACTTTTTGAGTTTTTTCCTTTTTAACCTTTTCCGTTTTTTTATTAGCAACAGGAACAATATTCTTATCAGTTTCAGGTTCTTTCACTTGAATAGGTTGTTGTTTTGCAGCTTTTGATAAAGATTTTTGATATTGTTTATCAATTTTCTTTTTCATGCTGTTTAAACGTTTTGTATATTTATTAACAGTTTTACAATCGGTAGATTTTGCAACTACAATAGCATAACAATTATATGCTGAGGTATATTTATGTTGTCTTTGGTTCAATCTACCCATAAGAATATTCGCATCCACATTATACGGATCAGCCTTAAGAGCTTTATTCAAATATTCTCTTTCGAAGAACATACTGTTTCTTTTTCTAAAATAGTTAGCATTTTTAGCTTGTAGATTAGCATAATCTCTTGATTTCTTAATATAAGCTAAATTGTTTTGAGCAATAAGACTAGAACTATCATATTTTAAAAGGTCATTAAGAATAACTTGAGCCTCATCAAATTGTTTATTAAATGTAAATATTTCTCCTAAGAAAGCTTTGTCATCAAGAGTTTTCGCTGCATTTATAGCAGAATCATATTCAGCAGAAGCAGCTTTGTAATTTCCTAACGCAGTATAAGCATCACCTTTTACAAGGAAATCATCAATATCACAGCCTTGTTTTTGAACAATAGCTTTTAAACTGTCAACAGAATCACATTGACGATTTATTAAAGATGATATTTTTGCTTTAGCTAGATAAAGTTCTAAATCGTTAGGATTTTCTTTTATAGCTTTGTCCAAGTATTCAGAAGCAGCAACTAATTTCTTATCAGTAGTAAAAGCAGCTTTATTTGCAGTATTCATTGCTAAGCCATAATATGCAGAAGCCATACCTTTTACACCTTCAGCTTTAAGATTTGAATTTAGTTTTTCATAGAAATTAACAGCTTCATTATACTTACCAGTTTCAAGATAAATATCGGCTATTTTTAATAATGTTTGTTCTGAATCAGGACTGATAGATAAAATTGTTTTGTAAGAATCAAGTGCCAATTCATAGTCTTTGCGTACTTCATAGATACTTGCAAGATTAGCATAAGGTGCAAGATTTTCAGGAGTGATTTCTATAGCTTTTTTGTAAGCTGAAATAGCAGCAGCTTCATTACCTTGAAGTCTGAACGCATCACCTTTCAAGTTATATGCATAACTTGAATAACCTTGCCAAGCTAAACATTTATTTATATATGTAAGACATTTTGCATAATTACCTTTATTGCATTCAAGCTGTGCCAAATGATAATAAGCAGCAGGTGAATTTTGATTCATTGCTACAGCCTTTTTAAAACAAGATTCAGCTTGTGCAACATCACCTTCTGCCAAATAAACAGTACCCAAATTATCCATTGCTATTGCATAATTAGGACAGATATTTAAAGCACGTTCAATATTTTGTTTTGCTTCATCAATATGACCTTGTTTTAGTTCAACAACACCTAATGCGTTATATGCTTTATAGTTATTTGGATTTAATTGAATAGCATATCTAAATTCTCTTTGTGCAATATCGAACAAAGAATCCGCTTTAGTTCTGTAAGACATGTTAGATGAATTTATTCTCTTATAAAAAACTACACCCTGAGCAAAGTGCAAATTTGAGTTTCTTGGAATAACGTTTTTCAATCTGTCAATTTGGTCTTGAGCCAATTCTAATTTGGATTGCAACGCCCAAGAAACAGCAGCCAATGCTTGCACATCATAATTGTTTTTATATTCAGTCAAGGTTCTGTAAATCACTTCATCAGCACCTTTGTAATTAGCTTTTTCAATAGAGCTATTGATTTGTTCAATGTTTTTTTCTAAGTTTACAGCAGCTCCACAGGTAAATGTACTGTTCAAAGATAATAACAGTACTAAGGTTGCCAGCATTATTTTTTTGTTCATAATATACCTCAATACATCTAATTATAGTTAATCTGTATTTATTGTATAATATTAAGTAATAAAATACAACATGAGTTACAATCGAAATGAAAATAAATAGTACATTTGATGTATATTTAAAAAGTTTTATAGCATACTTGAGCGTAGAAAAGAATTTCTCACAATACACGGTAAATGCTTATAAATCAGATGTGACAAGTTTTTTTATATGGGCTGAATACAAAGCTCCTGAAAAAGTAGATTTTAATAAGTTAAGAGAATACTTGCATTTTATCCAGAAATTTAATTATAAAAAAACAACTATTGCGAGAAAAATCGCAGCATTAAGAACATTTTTTAAATTTTTGCATAAATCACAATATATAACAACAAACCCGGCAGAAAACCTTTCTGCACCAAAACGTCCTAAATCATTGCCCAAATTCTTAACAGACGATGAAATGAGCAATATTTTAGATAATGTAAACATAAATACTCCTGCAGGATTACGAAACAAAGCAATATTGGAATTATTATGGGCTACAGGAATGCGTGTTTCAGAATTAAGCGGACTAAATTTTGAAGATTTAAACCTTGAAGAGAATGAAATAACAGTTTTTGGAAAAGGTGCAAAAGAACGAATTGTATTGGTATCAGAGCGTGCGAAAAAATATTTAACACAATATATCGAATTTGCCCGCCCGTTAATATCAAAAGAAAATAATCAACCCATAACAAATTCTTCACCTGTATTTGTCAATAAAACAGGTTTTAGATTACAGAACAAAACCATAAGGAATTGCATAAATGATATTGTAGACAAAATACAATTACCTAAACATGTAACACCACACGTATTTAGACATAGTTTTGCAACAAAAATGATAGAAAACGGTGCTGATTTAAGAATTGTACAAGAACTACTTGGACACGCAAGTATTTCAAACACCCAAATATACACGCACGTATCAACACAACATTTAAAACAAGAATATAACAAAGCCCATCCGCACGGATACAAAGAGAATAATGAAAGTATAATTTAACAACGAATGTAACACAATGGTTATTGTGTTACATTCGGAATTAACGGCAGCTTTTTTGAAAACATTAGCCAGTTGGGTAATATGTTTTACATTTATTTACAAAAAAAGAGTGAAGTTCAGTAATAATAAGATTTGATTGTCGGATTAGTAAATCCGACTACTATTCGTACAACTTATATTCACCCTCTTTGGACGGAGGCGGATTTGCGGTAGGACAAAGCCCGTAAGTAACTCTGCCGAGCAAACGATTAAGTATCGTTTGCGAGAGGTAAGAACCACGCTTATCACTTCACTCGCATTAAACGGGTCTACGGTCTTTGCCTATACAAAGCCCTACGCCCTCTACTCGTTCGTTCTTCTGCGACGACCCGCATAATCCAAGACAAGGGTAGAATTACTTAACGAACAACGTGAGTTTAG
>JAMPEO010000065.1 GCA_023665105.1 Candidatus Gastranaerophilales bacterium
TGTCATGGCGTTTCCAGCTTGGGATAAAAGTTTGTTGTTGTTTAAGTTTTTTGCCTTTAATATATATTCTTTAGGGAACCCTTGTAATAAAAGAGCTTCTAAGCCTGATATTTTATACAATTCGCCATTTTTGACATATAAGATTCCGTGTCTGCCTGTCCTTAAGGTCGGGCATTTATTTTCATAAATTCTTAAATCTGATTGTCTTGTGTCAATTATTGTGTAATCGTTTTCAAGTATTTTGTTTAGTTGAATTCTACCTTTATTATATTTATTATTTAAATATTTTTGAAATGTTGGATGTTCTATATCTTGTTTGTTAGTATTATTTGGTAGTAAAAAATCTTTTACGTTAACGTGTTGTTGGGTTTCCGGAAAAATAAATGGCTTATTGTATAAATCTTTTCTTATTCCTACAAAATATACACGTTCTCTTAATTGTGGCACTCCATAATCTATGCTGTTCAAGACTCTATAAGAGACTTCATATCCTGCACTGTTTAATAATTCAATAATGCTGTTTATTGTTGTTCCTTTGTTATGGTTAATTAGTCCTTTAACATTTTCAAAAATAAAATATGGTATGTTTTTAGCTTTTAAAATTTTAGCCAAATGATATATAATTTGTCCTCTTTCATCTTCGAACCCAGCACGTTTGCCTACGATAGAGAAAGTTTGGCAGGGAAACCCTGCAATTAGTATCTCTGTATTTGGTATGCTGTTATATCCTATAGTGGTTAAATCGCCTAAATTGTTTTCGTCATTATAAAATATTTTATATGTATTATCGGAATCTTGATTTATCTCGCTATGTGCTAAACATCTAAAACCCAATGATTCCAGCCCTAAACGTCCTGCTCCGATTCCTGAACAAAAGTCAATAAAAGTTAATGACATTAAAATACTCCTTGATAGTAATTATATCATAGAAACTTTACTAAAAAGAGTGTATGTTAATCAAATTAAATAGTACGGATAATGTAGTCCTGCATTACTTTTTCCCCTTGATAGAAACTGAAAAATATGTCATAATGGGTACAGATACCCGATAGCAAGGAAGATGAATGTTTGATTTCCCATTTGAGTTAGATGATTTTCAAAAAGATGCGTGCAAATGTATTTCTGATGGTGAAAGCGTTGTTGTTTGTGCTCCAACCGGTGCCGGAAAAACTGTTATTGCAGAACATGCTATACATTGTGCATTGAAAAATGATGAACGAATTTTGTATACAACACCACTTAAAGCGTTATCCAATCAGAAATTTAGTGATTTTTCAAGAAAATATGGTGCAGACAAAGTTGGATTGTTGACAGGTGATTCTTCTTTTAACCGTAATGCTCAAATAGTTGTGATGACGACAGAAGTTTTCCGTAATATGTTATATTGTACCAATTTTGGTTCAATTAGCGATAATATGCAAAAAGTTAAATATGTTGTTCTTGATGAAGTTCATTATATGAATGATGAACAACGTGGAACAGTATGGGAAGAGAGTATAATATATTGTCCTACGAATGTACAAATTATTGCATTATCTGCGACAGTTGCAAACTGTGACAAATTGACGGAATGGATAAATACTGTTCATTCAAAAACGACTTTGATAAATACAGATTTTAGACCTGTGCCTTTAAGATATTATTATTTTGACAGTTCACAACCAAATACAATTTTACCGTTATTATCTCCGGGTGGTTTGCTTAATAAAAAAATTAGACCGGAAAGAAGAGAGTTTAGGCGTGGGCCAAGAGGAAAAGCTCAACAAAAAAATCATGTTAAAGATGTTGTGAGAAACTTGTTTGAGAAAGACATGCTTCCTGCTATATATTTTACTTTTTCTCGTAAAAAATGCGATGAACAGATGGAAAAATGTATCTCGCTTGATTTGGTAACAAAGGAAGAACGTGAAGAAATAAGAAAGATTATTGATGAGTATATAGCGGAAAATCCTTATTTGTATAAGAACAAACATATAGAATATTTATTACAAGGTGTAGCATCTCACCATGCCGGATTGCTGCCAAGTTGGAAAGTTCTTGTAGAGAAATTGTTCCAAAAAGGCTTGATAAAGGTTGTTTTTGCAACAGAAACTCTTGCTGCCGGTATCAATATGCCAGCCCGTTCAACAGTAATAAGTTCTATTAGCAAACGTACTGATGAAGGACATAGAACGCTTACTCCAAGCGAATTTTTACAGATGTCAGGTCGTGCAGGTAGGAGAGGTATGGACGAAGTTGGGTATGTAACTATTGTTGGCACTCCGTTCCAAACACCTCAAGAGGTTGCGGATTTGGTGCTTAGTGATGCGAATCCTTTAGAAAGCCGCTTTGCTCCAAGTTATTCAATGGTTTTGAATCTATTACAAAGATTTACTGTAGATGAGGCAAAAGAACTTATATTAAAAAGTTTTGGTTATTTCTCTTCTAACTCTAAATTAACAGGACTTATTGCTCAACAGGAGTTAAATGATGAAAAAATCAAAGAAAATTCTGAATTTAAGTGTTGGTGTAAACTGACAAATCAGGATTTATACGAATACAATAAATGGCGTGATATTTATGTTCAAAACAGACGTATTGCTAAGACAATTCGTAAGCAAGAAAAAGGAAAGAATAGGCAGCTTCCTCCTGAAGCATTGGCATTTGAAAAAACAGTTAAAGAACAGTTGAACAAGATGCATTCATATAATTGTGATACTTGTAAGCTGTATAAAAAACACATGAAAGCAGTTGAACTTTTGGAAAGATATGAAAAACGTGCTCAACAACTTACAAAAGAAATCAATAATCAAAAAGATATTTTCTGGAATAAGTTCTTATCACACAAGAATGTATTAAGTACTTATGGTTACTTAAAAGATGATTATCCTACTGAGCGTGGTAAGACTGCATCTCAGATTCGTTCTGAGAATGAATTATTCTTGGCGGAAATAATTTTCTCTGAGGTATTGGAGGGATTGACTCCTGCAGAGCTTGCTTCTGTTGTTTGTGCAATTACCACTGAAGATATGCGTGCTGAGATGTATTCTCATCTTCCGTTATCGCAAAAGGTTAGAAAGACTCTAAATAAGATTAAAGATATTAAACGTAAATTAGATAGAGTGCAGACTGATAATGGTGTTGAAGACTGTATGTATTTGAATTCGTTCTATTCTGCATTGATAGAGATGTGGGTGAACGGTGCTGAATGGGATGATATTATGAACGACGTTGAAGCCGGTGAGGGTGACGTTGTCAGATGTTTTAAACGTGTAGTAGATGTTTTAAGACAGTTCACTACTATAGAAAACGTTCCTGAAAGCTTAGTATTTACAGCAAGAGAAGCTATTGACAGCATTCAACGTGAACCTATAGATTTGGATTAGAAATTGTTTAAAATCTAGGTCGGATTTGACGGATTTGATATATAAGTTTGAATTTGCGAATTTTCGGCAGTGCGATGGCGAAGCGTGTATGGTGTAATTTTTTGCACCAAAATTCTGTAGGGCAGGCAATACCTACCCTATGGTGATTTGTTATTTGCTCCAACTAATATTTTTCTTAACTGTTTTAGCAGGGATTCCTGCAAGTATTGTGTTGTTTTCCGAGAACGATTTTGTAACAAGCGAACCATAACCAACTATGGTGTTGTCAGGAATTGTTACATCTTTCAATACGGTTACATTTCTTGCTATCCAAACTTTGTTCCCTATAGTTATACCACGATGTGATTTGTTTAAACATTCTTTAGTATCTTTATTAAGTATTTTGTGCCAATCGCCTAACATAAATGATATATTCTGACCAAACATACAATTATCACCAATGGAAACTTTCATATTACTTAAATTTGTATAATCAATAATAAATTCACCTGTTTGAAAAAAATTTTCTCCAATAAATAGCTTGTTATTGTTTTTCATATTTATGACTTTTAGTGAGTTTATCCGTTCTTTTGTCGGTCCAATAACTATATGGTTATTATCGCCGTTAATTTTAATCTTGGAACGATTGAATATAAACCTTTTTTTAAAACAATATGGCTCATAAATCTCCACTGTCGAATTAGTGCCTTTGAACTGAATCGTCAATCCGCTGATAAATGGCACCTCTTGTATCTTGCCGTTTTGTTTATGTAAAAGTATTTTGTTATTTAAAGCCATAATATCCTTTGGTATTACATCTATGTAATGAAAGATAAATAAATTTAACTTAGTATTTTTCATAATTTTCTGCAAACTCTTTATTTATACTATTTTCGAGAATAAATAAGCGTGTCAGTCTATACAAATAATAAGCGTACTAGTCTATATTGTCAAGTATGAATACAAAAGTATTGCAAAATTTTGGTAAAAACCTCAAACGCTACAGGAAATTAGCAGGCTTAACCCAAGAAGATTTAGCGTTTAAAACTGGTTATGATCAGACTTATATAGCAAAAATTGAACTGGGAAAGGCTAATCCAACAATAAAATTACTATTTATTATTTCAAGAGCATTAGGAATTAAACTTTATAACTTATTCGATTTTGACAAATAATGAATTTTAATAAGCGTGTCAGTCTGTACTTTTATTAGTAGTATCAATCTATATTATTCTTATGGAACAGGAATGTTTAGATAAATTAGGGCAGAATCTAAAAAAATATAGGTTATTGGCAAAATTGACACAAGAACATCTTGCAGAAATTGTCAATATCCATGCTACTTATGTTGGGAAATTAGAGGCTGGTAAAAACAATCCATCAGTAAAGTTACTATGCAGGATGGCAAATGCACTAAATGTTTCTGTTAAAGACTTATTTGATTTTTAAATTTATATTGTTTCACTCGTGAAAAAACTTCAACGTCTATATCATCAAAAGTGTTATCAAAGAAATACGCAGCGTGTAGGGTGCAATTTTTTCACCAAAAATTTCTGCACTACTGTTGTTTCATTTTATCAATAAGTAATCTGCTGGCGGATATCAAAGGGTCTATACTTGTTGAGAATGGTGGAGCATAGGTTATATCAGCTCCTGTGAATTCTTCAACTGTCATGTGGTGCAGTAGTGCTGTAGCGAGTGTGTTTATACGTTTGTCTGCATCACCGCATCCTATTGCTTGTCCGCCTAAAAGTTTATGAGTTCTTTTATCTGCGACAAGTTTTAGGGTCACGTTTTCTGCTTCAGGCATGTATCCGGCTTTGTCACGTTTTGTTATCATAACGGATATAGTATCAAAACCTACTGATTGTGCCATCTTTTCTGTGAAACCAGTCATGGATATTGTTAAACCAAAATATTTAGTTACGGCAGAACCCAGTACCCCTTCAAAATCGTCTGTTTCTCCGCACAAGTTCATTGCAGCACAACGCCCTTCTTTATTAGCGGTTGAACCTAGTGGTATCCATGCCGGCGTTGGTGTCATTATGTATACCTCTTCAATGCAATCTCCGCAGGCATAAATGTTTTTCTTGTTTGTTTCCATTCGGCTATTAACTCTAATTGCTCCGGTAGAGCCGATTTTTATACCGGCTTCTTCTGCGATATCTACAACAGGGCGAATACCGATTGAGAGTAGAACAAGGTCGGTTTCTATTATCTGACCGCTTTCGGTTTTAACGGCTTGTACTTCGTTGTCACCAATAAATCCAACAACGGCGTCTTCATTTATAATTTTTGTGTAATCAGGTTTGACTGTTAATATGTAGTCTTGTACTATTTCTGACAATTCCGAGTCGAGCATTGGCATTATTTTAGGTGCTTTCTCTATCAATGTTGTTTCAACGTCATTTTTTGTAAATGCTTCAAGCATTTCTATGCCAATATATCCGCCGCCTACGATTACTGCTTTTTTTGATTGTGTTAGTTTTTCTCTCAAGCTTATGCCATCTTCAAGCGTTCTTAATGTGAAAATATTTTTTAGATGTACATTTGGAATGTCCGGTATTATGGGAGTTGCTCCCGTTGCAATAACAAGTTTGTCATATTCCACAAGATATGTATATTCTGTTTTAAGGTCTTTGACCTCAATTTGTTGACGTTCTGGTATAATCTTTACAACTTCATTTTGCAGGTGTACATTTATACCGTCTTTTTCGTAACGTTCAGGTGTTCTTATAATAAGATTTTTATAATCTTCAAAATTTCCTTGTACATAATATGGTAAACCACATGAAGAATAAGATACATGTGTATCTTTTGTATAAATATCCACCTGAGCATCAGGTCTTAAACGTTTTGATTTGGCAGCTGCCTTTGAACCTGCAGCGACTCCTCCTATTACAACAATTTTCATACTAGGATTATTGTGTGCTGCGTAAATTTTCTCAATTCTCCGATTGGATAGTATGTTAGATAAATATACTCACTATGTTTGATTGACTTAAATTAAAACCAAATGATAAAATAAGTTTATGGACATACTTACAGAAGTTAAAATTGCTATTAAATGTACAGAAGAGAAAGAATATAAGAAAGCGGAAAAGATTTATTTAAATATTCTTAAACTGGATGAAAATAATGCTATTATTTTATCTTTTCTGGGTTTACTGTATATGAATATGCGTTTATTTAAAAAAGCAAAGAAGTATTTGTTAAAGTCCTATGAGCTTAAAGATAATAATGCTACGGTTGAGGGGTTGGGGCTTGTTTGTTATTATTTAGGTGAATATGCTAAAGCTTGTAAATATTTAGAAATTGCTATAAAAACAAATAAAAGTTTTGATATATATGATAAATTGATTCAATCTTTACAGGAGACAAAGTCGTTTTCAAAATCTTATGAATATGCACTTGAATGTTATAGTAAATATCCTTTAAAGAAAGAAGCTCTTAGTAATCTTGCTATGAGCAGTATAAGTGTCGGCAGACTTAAAGAAACTCAAAACTATGCTGAACAGCTTGTGAAGAAATATCCTAAATATGATATGGCATGGTATCTTCTAGGTTTGATAAATGAAATGTTATATCATAATGATGTGTTTGCAGAAGAGTGTTATAAAAAGATATTGAAATGTGGAAACAAAGCTCTTGGCTATTATAATTTGATAGTTAATTCTTCCAAACAACAAAAATATGATAAAGCATTATATTATATTAAGAAATATTCTAAATATGATTCTTGTAGTGCTGATATGAATTTTATCCTCAGTACAGTATATTTCTTTAAACGTAAATTTAAACGGGCATATAAACATTACGCATTAAAAGAAAAAAATTCTCAACATTTCAATAAAGCTTCATTGCTTAAAAATATTTGGGATGGTAAAAAATATAAGGATGAAACGTTATTAGTATATTGCGATCAAGGTATAGGTGATTATATTATGTTTTCCAGATATTTGCCTTTCCTTGAAAAAAAGTTTAAAAGAATAAAGGTTTATACAAATAAATCTGTTCTTAAATTATTTAAACGTTCTTTTAAACAATGTAAAAACATGGAATTTCTTCCGTTTAAAGTCAGATTTCCTCATTATGATAAATCTGCAATATTGTCTAATCTGCCATATTATTTAAAGATGAGTTTAGATAATATACCATCAACATCTGGTTATATGTTAGCAGATAATAAAAAAATCGAAGCATATCATGAAAAATATTTTAATAATGATAAGTTGAAAGTTGGGCTATGTTGGGAGGCGGGTGCTGCAGGTTGGCGTGAACAACTTAACAGAACTCTTAATATATCTATGTTTGAATCATTATTTGATGTTGAACATGTGCAATTTTATTCTTTGCAGGTGAAGCCAAGCCTTGATAATTATAAGAATTATGATTGTTTGGTAGATTTGGGGTCAACATTTAAAAATTTTGATGATACAGCAGCAGCATTAAAGAATTTGGATATTGTTGTTACTGTAGATACATCTGTTGCACACCTTGCCGGAGCATTGGGAGTTAAGACATTCATGCTATTGCCGTATTGCCCTGACTGGCGTTGGTTTGATTGCGAGCATGATACTGATTGGTATGATTCTGTTCGTATTTTTAAACAAAAAGGAACTATTTTTTGGGATGATGAAATTTCAAAAATTAAAACAGAAATAATAAAACTTGCAAAAACTAATAGGCTGAAAGCATGATTTGGACATGGTTTCAGAGGTTGTCAAGAGTTTGTGAAGTTTTGTAAACCCCTAAAGTTCAACAAAAATGGGCACATGCGATTTTTATAAAAAAACATGAAAAATAAGGCTTGATTTTTAAATTTGATGGAGTAGTAT
>JAMPEO010000066.1 GCA_023665105.1 Candidatus Gastranaerophilales bacterium
GAACATAAAGTACCTTACGTTTGTGTTGTAGGTGATAAAGAACAAGAAGCTAATGCCGTAGCTATAAGAAAACGTGGTGTTGGTCAAGTTGGAACACTCAGCGTAGATGAGTTTATTGCTCAACTTGAACAAGAAATCAAAGATAAAGTATCTGAGTAATAATAAATACTTAATAAAAACAGGGCTGATACATTTTATCAGCTCTGTTTTTTATTCCAATATGCAGGAATTAACTTTAATAGTTCAGTACAAAAATATAAGATAATCATTGTTAAAATAAATACAATAGCAATACTCTGAATATGTAGTTTAAAAATAAAAACATATATTACTATCTGATTCAGACACATATAATACAATGAATTTACACCAATATATTTAAATTTTTGGAGCCATTTGTTAAACTGTATCTTTTCAAAAATAAACCAATATCCAAATATTGTTAATAGAGAATTTAATATAAATAAAATATAATAATCACCAACATTATTTTGTCTGGTACTGATTTTACCGTTTAATGCTATTGTAAATAATGGTAAAATCAGACACAATACCGGTATTATTAAACCTTTAATGTCGATTTTTTCACGATATTGTTTGAATATTGTTCCTACGTAGAAAATAGGAAGTACGCTCAAAGAGCTACTTATTGAATATGGTAATTTTATTTGTAAGTGTGCTGAACATAAACCTAGAGCAAATATTATTATAGGTAATACGATTTTCCCATATTTGTATTTATTACAGAATTTTTCTAACAAAATATATATAACATTCACAAAAAATAATGCTGTTAAAAACCATATAGCACAAGCAACCCCGATGTATTTATGATTAAAGAAGAATATTCGTTCAAAATACGTATTGAGATGAAAATTATCAACCAAAACAAATGAAGCTAAACCGTTCAATAATCCAAAAAATAAATATGGAAGAATGAGTGAATTAAATTTTCTCTTTATAAATGTCCACAAATCACAACTTTTATATAAAAACCCTGAAATAAAGAAAAACAGAGGCATGTGAAAAGCATAAATATAAACATGTACCATATTGTTTGGAGAAAGTCTATCAAAAACATGTCCAAGAACCATAACAATAATACCAAAACTTTTCAGCAAATCTATATAATCTATTCTCTTTTTCAATTTATCCATATTCTTAACTCCAAATCATGTAATCTAATAGTATTTATTTATATAAAAGTAATCATATATAACCTAACATGAAATCCATTGGTAATCAAATAGTATTAGATTACCAATCTGTAATCCCAATGGATATTTAAAAATAATCAAATTGTATATATATTTAATAAAGGAATTAAATATGATTGATACAGTTAATATTGGTAAAATTATACAAAAGCTAAGAATAGAGCGAAAAATTACACAAGAATTTTTAGCAGAACAAATAGGGATATCAAAAAATTATCTTAGTAAAGTAGAACGTGGATTAAGCAAGTTGAATGTTGAAGCATTCTTAAAAATGGCTCAAATCCTTGATTTTGAGATTTCAGACTTCAATATAAAAACAGGTAAAACAATGAAAACAGATATCAATCGTGATGAATTACTAAAAATAATACTTACAAGCAACAGCAAAGAAATAGAAACATATTTAAAGCTAATAAAAGTTTTAAAAGAATCAAAATAATAAATAAAAAAGAGGGCGAGTCAAAACTCACCCTCTTTTCATATATTTACATCCTTATATTAAACAAGTTCGTGTTGACGAGAATGCATAGCATTTCTTGATGCAATTTCTACTAATGATTTAGATACTGCAATCATAGAGATTTCAGAATCTAATTTATTAACACAAGAACCGCATCCGATAGCAGAAGCACCTGCTGCAAATGCTAATGATGCAGTTGTAGGATTGATACCTGTAGCTGTCATTACAGGAATCTCAATATTTCTTGTTAATTCGATTGTGTTAGAAATAGTTAATTCAGCTCTTTCTACTAAACCTCTAACACCTGAAGGAATTTCTTCACTAGAATAGTGACCTTCTGTTTGGATTAGGTCAATACCCATTGATTCTAATTCTCTAGCCATTTCAATTTGTTCAGAAATTTCTAAGCTGCCAGGAATAGTTACTGAGAAGAAAACTTCTTCTTTATTGATTAGGCTTAATGTTTCACGAACTAAATCCATAACTTGATGAGCTGACATAGAAATACCATGTTTGTATAATGCATCAAAATTACCTAATTCGATAGCATCAGCACCCATAGAAACAGCCATTGCTAATTCTTGAGGTTTAATTGATGATACAAATAGAGGTAAATCAGTCATTTCTCTAACTGCTGAAATAATTTCTCTATCTGCACAAATATCAACAGCAGAAGCACCTGCTTGTTGAGCTGCAATAACAACATTTCTTACATTGTTCATATCAAAGTTATCGATACCAGCGATAATTTTTACTGCTCTTCTTTCGCTTAAAGCTTGTTTAAATAAGTCTATTCTTGACATTTGAATCTCCTTTTTGTCTGTGTTTCTTACAAATCTCACCTGTGTATTATAGATTAAAATTGTAATATTGACAAGACTAATCGCAAAAAAATACTATTATTGATAGACAAAAGACATCATTTTGAACAAAATATCATCAAAGTGAGGTATATATGAGAAAAATTATATTATATATTTTGTTAGCGTTACAATTTGCAACCCCATCATTCGGTTTTGATAGAGATGAGATGACAAATATAAACGTATATGAACGAATTAACCCTGCTATTGTTGCTATTGATGCAAAAATTCTTAACGGAACATCCAGCGGAACAGGTTGCATCATAGATTCAAAAGGAACTATCCTCACAAGTTCACACGTCATTGCGGACAGCAATGATATAAAGGTTACTATCGCAAACGGTGAGATTTATAAAGCACAAATTCTCAAAACAGCAGGAATAAATAATGATTTAGCACTCTTAAAAATAAACACAGAAAAGCCATTAAAAACCATTACTCTTGGCGATTCTAAAGGCATAAGAGTAGGACAAAAAGTTTTAGCAATAGGAAACCCTTTCGGATTTAAAGGAACACTAACACAAGGAATTGTATCACGCATAGATTACAAACGTAATAAAATCCAAACAGATGCAGCAATAAATCCGGGCTCATCCGGAGGACCGTTACTTAATACTTCCGGTGAAGTCATAGGAATAAATCAGGCAATATATAACCCTGATAATAATACATCTAATATTGGAATAGGATTTGCAATACCAATAAATACCGTAAAATCAATTCTTGCAGAAGCACGAAAATAATTATTGGAAAATAACAACTCCGATAAGTGCAAATAAAATCAAAGCTACATTGTAATGTAAAAATGTAGGAACACAGGTATCCCAAATATGGTTATGTTGTCCATCGACATTCAATCCGGCAGTAGGACCAAGTGTTGTATCAGAAGCAGGAGAACCGGCATCACCTAATGCAGCCGCTGCAGCAAGCACTACAGCAGTCTGTGCAACATTAAATCCTAACTTTAGGAATACAGGTATAAATACTACAGCAAGAATCGGAATAGTACCAAATGATGTTCCTATTCCCATCGTAATAATTAAACCAACAATTAACATTATTAAAGCCGTTACGATTTGACTTTCAGGAAGTAGACCTATAACAGAATTTACAAATGTTTCAATACCGCCTGTTGATTTTAAAACTGTTGCAAAACCTGATGCCACAAGCATAATAAATGCGACATAGCCCATCATATAGATACCTTCATCCATAAGCTTATCCATCTTGCTATGTTTAACAGCACCCATAGAAAAAATTATTCCCAACCCGCATAAAGCACCTAAAGGCAATGAATGTGTCAAAATTTGAACCCCAAAAGTTACAAATGCAGCAAGCATTGTTATATAATGTTTATAATTTAGTTTTGTTGTTTCTTCGTTGTTTTCTCTTATACTTAAATCATCATAATCTCTTGGTTTTCTATAAGAAACAAATAAAGCTACCAACAAACCGACAAACATCCCCAAACCAAGTATCCAATTATATTTCCAAACATCAGACTTAACAATATCCATTCCGTTTTGTGCCATATTTTCTGCTATCAGGTTCTGGAAAATCAATCCGAATCCTGCCGGAATAACTATATAAGGTGTCTTTAGCCCGAATGCTAAAATACAGGCTATGGCACGTCTATCTATTTTTAACATATTCATTGTATGTAACAAAGGAGGTATAAGAATTGGTATAAACGCAATATGAATAGGAATGATATTTTGAGAAGCCATTGCAATTAGAATCAAGATAGTAAACAATATTCGTTTCTTACCATTCACAAATTCAATAATCTTTTTAGAAACAACATCTGTTAGTCCTGTATGATTCATGGCTGCCGCAAATGCACCAAGTAAAATATAACTCAATGCTGTTTCAGAGTTTCCACCCATACCTGATATAAAAGTATTCATAATATCAGTCAAATGCATACCTGAAATGACACCTGCTACAATCGTAGAAACAATAATTGATAACAAAACATTTACTCTGCATAAACAGAGTACAAACAAACAAAGTATAGAAATAATCACAGGATTGAATATTAAATCTATCATTAGTTTTGCTCTAATTTCTCTATGATTTCAAGTGATACTTCTTTTTGAAGTTCAAAAGGCATTATTTTAAGATATTGAAACGCATCAGCCAATTCTCTATCTTTGTCATACCAACGTTTACAAAAATAATTAAAAGCATCTTCAAGTTTATTTTTTTCTATAAAAACACCAAAAGTATTTGCTTTTTTTATAATCATCTTAGCACATTCAGTCTGCTGTTCAGGACTAGCACTATGCATAAGACTAACCGCCAAACTCATTGTCGGTTCTAAATCATACCAACGTTGCTTAAAATTGTTTTCCATACTATTAAGGATAAGTCAGTTTAGCTCTTATGTCAATAGAATAAAGGTTATAAGTATTTCTTATCGCTGTATGTCATAAGCTTATTTATATGATTTTTAGGAAGATACATCATACCAGAAAGTTTTGGTGCATCTGTAAGAATTTTCTTAGCAACCCATTTTTCCATAATTTCATTCATTGATTTATCTACAAATCTAAAACCAAGTTTATAAAAGAATCCTGCAGGAGATGTTTGTTCATCAATCATCTCTGCGTATAGAACAATTCTACCTTCGGTATCTTTATCAGCAAGACTTCTTTCTAAAAGAGCTTGCATTGCTTTTGTTCCTGCACCGCTATATCTTTGTGGTGCTATAATTGAATCTAATTTATAACAATGTTTCAAATATTGATTTATTTTTGGTTCAGGAGCCTTAAAAGTAATAAGTTTATATCTGCTCATCAATTCCGTCATGTGTTTTTCAACGTCTTTTGATGCATCAGTTTTGACTTTTACAATATAATCTTCGCTCCATTCACCTGTTACGATATATTTATCAGATTGTTTTACTTTATGGAATTTTATTTTGGCATTTTCAACAACAATCGGTGCTTCTGTTTTTTCTTTTTTCTCACCAAACTTAACAGAAGTGGAAGCCTTTACCTGTGATGGAAGACCTTGACCGATAGCTAAATTATAATTAGCTGAACTTACCATTTCTTAATTCCTTATCCCGTAACTTATATATATAAAGTTTTTCGACACCTTAAACTTGCTAAAAACAAGACGTTTGTTAAGTTTTGCAAAGCGGTTTAATCCCAATTATTACATGTATTTCGAGGAAATTTATAATATAAAAAAGACCGGCAACAAACCGGTCTTTTTAACGAATTATAATAATTTATTATATTATTTCATTATATGATGACGGATTAGTCAACAAATCATAATTGATTTCATTTTCGTTATCCGCAATAGCAGCAGCAACAACTGCATCAGATGTAACGTTGACAAGCGTACGCATCATATCTGTTACCCTTTCGATAGTGAATAAGAATGCGAAACCTGCAACAAGTTGTTCAGGACTCAAGCCCATACCGTTTAAGATTAGAGCAATAGTAATTAGACCTGCTCCAGGAATACCTGCACAAGTACTTGATGCTACAATCGCCAACAATGCTATTTGAATAATCAAGAACGGAGTAAGAACAACGCCATAAGCTTGTGCTAGGAAGATTACAGCAACAGTTTGAAGAAGTGCTGTACCATCCATATTCAATGTAGCACCTAAAGGAAGTACAAAGCTTGAAACTTTATGAGAAATACCGCGTTTTTCACAACAAGCAATAGTCAATGGTAGAGTTGCAGATGAACTTGCTGTACCAAATGCAACCATCATTGCTTCAGCTATTGCTGCATAAAGCATTAACACAGGAACTTTTGAAAATACTTTTAGGAATATCGGATAAACAACAAATAATTGAATTGCAAAACCGATAGCCAAAACCATTAAATATTTTGAAATACTTACAAATATATCAGCACCGAAAGCTGATACAGAAACAGCAGTAAGTGCAAACACACCTGGTGCTGCAAGATACATAATCCAATCAGTAACTTTCATTGTAGCTGCAAAAACAGATTCAAAGAAAGAAACTAATGAACGGTTAACATCACCTACTTTTGCAAGTGCGATTGAGAATACTAATCCAAATACAATAATTGGAACCATATCACCGTGAGCAATAGATTCCAATGGGTTTTTAGGAATAAAACCTAAGAATAAGTTAAGCAGTTGACCTTGTTGTGCTTTAATTGTTGTTGCAACAGTATTTTGAATACTATCAGCAGTATTAGCTGCAATATAATGTGCTGCACCAACACCTGGTTGGAATAATAAAGCAAGAACTGCACCAATAGCAACAGCTACGGCTGTGATAATACCATAGTAGAATATCATCTTTTTACCAAATTTACCGAGCTGTTTGTTATCTCCAACACTCGTAATACCTATTACGATTGCTGAAATAACTAAAGGAATAACAACCATTTGAATCATTCTGATAAACATTTGACCGATAAATGTCAAAAAGTTTAGAACAATAGTGTTTTGGTGAGCATGTAGGAAGATACCTACAATTACACCGGCAATAAGTCCAAAAAAGATATGCCAATTTCTCTTAAAACCTAGTCCTAAAGCAATTAGCACCTGCATGTGTAATTTCATATTATAAATCCTCTCATATTTCTGTGACTATTATAACCTAATTATTGTACTAAATTGTGCCGAATTTTTCAATAACCTTTACTCATCATTACAGATGATTTTTTATAAATTTAATTCATAACTTTGTTTTTTAATAGAACTTAGGTTATAATCATTTTATGTCAAACTTTGCAGATTCAAAAAAAATAAAAACAATAGCATATTTGGGAACAAGCGGATCATTTACTGAAATGGCAAAAGATTATTTCTGTGCGAAATATAATCTTGAAGCATATCAAATGCCGTTTAGAACTATCAAAGAAATTATTGCTTATGTTGAAAATAACAATGAAGCAGTTGGTATTATTCCTGTTGAAAATGCAAAAGAAGGTATAATTCGTGAAACAAATGATAATTTGATAAAATCATCAAATGAAAATATAAAAATTTTATCAGAAGCTGTTTTACCTGCGAATAACTGTTTACTTTCTAAAAATAGTGAGATTTATAACATTTCGGGGTTGATAGCACCGGCACCTGCTATCGCAAGATGTCAGGAATATATTAAAACGCAGCTTCCTATGCATTTGAATATTATAAATACTGCTGACACAGAAGAAGCAGCAAGGTTATTAAATTCATATAATCTTACTTATGCAATAATCGGAACAGAAAAAACTGCAGAAATTTATAATTTAAACATTCTTAATCCAAACATAAACAATGATAAAGATAACCATACAAAGTTTATTATGATTGGTAATTTTGAAACAGAACCTACAGAGCACAGTGTTTCAAGCATTGCAATTTCAATCCCCGATGTACCGGGAAGATTATTCAGCATAGTAAAGGAATTTGCAGACAAACAACTTAATATTATATATATTCATGCAACACCGTCAAAACTGGAAGCAAATGAATATGTGTTATTCCTTGATTTTGTAGGACATATCAAGGAAGAAAGAGTGAAAGAAACCATAGAAAGTATTAGACAATATACAAACTATTTCAGATTTATGGGGTCATACGAACGTATATAAAAGGGTTTATCCATGATAAATTTTAAGAAACATTTTGTAAT
>JAMPEO010000067.1 GCA_023665105.1 Candidatus Gastranaerophilales bacterium
TCTCAAAAACAGGTGAAAGATTAGTTGGACAATTAGCAAAACGTCAAGCTATTTTGAACCCTGATAAGACAATCGCATCTATTAAAAGACACATGGGTGACGATTACAAAAAGAATATTGATGGTAAAGATTATACACCTCAAGAAATTTCAGCAATGATTTTAAGAAAATTGGCAGATGATGCAAGTTCTTATCTTGGAGAAAAAGTTACATCAGCAGTTATCACAGTTCCTGCATATTTTAATGATGCTCAAAGACAAGCAACAAAAGACGCAGGTAAAATTGCAGGTTTAGACGTTCTACGTATTGTGAACGAACCAACTGCAGCAGCTCTTGCTTACGGTTTAGAAAAAGATAATTCTGAAAAAGTTTTAGTATTCGACTTGGGTGGTGGTACATTTGACGTTTCAGTTCTTGAAATTGGCGATGGTGTTCACGAAGTATTATCTACATCAGGTGATACTCGTCTTGGTGGTGACGACTTCGACCAAAAAATCATGGATTGGATTTGTGCAGAGTTTAAAAAACAAGAAGGCATGGATTTATCAGGTGATAAACAAGCTATGCAACGTATTAAAGAAGCTGCAGAAAAAGCTAAATGTGAACTTTCATCAGTTGTTGAAACAAATATCAACTTACCATTCATCACAGCTGATGCTAACGGTCCTAAACACTTAGACTTGAATCTTTCAAGAGCTAAGTTTGAAGAACTTTCTTACGATTTGTTAGAAAGATGTAAAAAACCTGTAGAACAAGCATTATCAGATGCAGGTTTAAGCAAAAACGAAATCAATGAAGTTGTTTTGGTTGGTGGTTCTACTCGTATACCAGCTGTTCAACAGTTAGTAAAAGAATACACAGGAAAAGAACCTAACCAATCAGTAAACCCTGATGAAGTTGTAGCTGTTGGTGCAGCTGTTCAAGCAGGTGTATTGGCTGGTGAAGTTAAGGATATCGTTTTATTAGACGTTACTCCTTTAACACTTGGTATTGAAACTATGGGTGGTGTTATGACAGCTCTAGTTCCTAGAAACACAACTATTCCTGTTTCTAAATCACAAGTGTTCTCTACAGCTGAAAATAACCAAACAGCTGTTGATATCAATGTTCTTCAAGGTGAAAGACCTATGTCCAGAGATAACAAATCACTTGGTATGTTTAGACTTGAAGGTATTGCACCTGCTATGCGTGGTGTTCCTCAAATCGAAGTTACATTTGATATTGACGCAAACGGTATTGTAAATGTTTCTGCTAAAGATAAAGCTACAAACAAAGAACAAAAAATCACAATTACAAACTCTTCTAATTTGACAGAGGATGATATTGATAAGATGGTAAAAGAAGCAGAAGCTAATGCTGCAGAAGATAAAAAGAAAAAAGAAGGTGCTGAAATCAAAAATAATGCTAACTCTTTAATAGCATCTGCAGAAAGATTAGTAAAAGATTTTGAAGGTAAAATTTCAGAAGATGATACTAAGAAATTAGACGAACAAAGAGAAGCTCTTAAGAAAGCTTTAGATGAAGATAAAGCTGTTGATGAATTGAAAAAACTTTCTGAAGAATTACAACAAACAATGTTCAGTATTTCTCAAAAAGCTTATGAAGCAGCTTCAAAAGAAGGTGATTCAGCTACAACTGAAAACTCTTCAACAGAAAGCGAATCTTCATCAAACTCTGATGATGACGTAATCGATGCAGAATACGTTAAAGAATAGGGGTAAATATAATAGATTCTGAAATAAATTCAGAATGACAATTATACGATAAAAAGGCGAGTTCAAAGAACCCGCCTTTTTGTTTTGCAACTTTATTTTAATGATTAACTGAATAATTTGAATGTTCTTTCTACATTTTCTTTTGCTACTGTTTTCAATGTTTCCATTTCTTGTTTGATAGCATTTCTTTCAGTATCTAATGCAGCTAAGTCTGTATCGTATTTTCTGTCTTTTAAATCGATACGTTTCATATCAGCTTCATACTTAGCTTCAGCTTTCTTTAATATTGATTCGTCAGCAACTTCTTGAAGATTTGTGTCTGTAGAAACACTAACTTGTAAAAATCCATCGTCTTGTGATGAGTCAGGTTTGTAGATGTATAACATGCCGGCATTTACCATATTGGTGAACCAAGTTGAGTCGTTTTCGTGACCTGTCGCAGGATTGTCTTGTGCACCTTCTAGGATATATCCGTATTGTTTAATAGCACTGAATAATTCGGCATTATTGCCTGTATCACTAATAGTTGTTGTTGTGTGAATGCTTGCACCTGTAGCTCCCAAGCCTGCTGAACGTACAGAAGTATCTGCACCATTTGGATTTGTATCAATTATTGTATGGTTATGACCTGATGCAAATAAAATTCTATCATTATGTGTTGCTTGACCATCAGTAGCACTTATTGTTGAGTTTACAGTGATTTTATCCATTGTAATATCACCTGTTACGTTACCGGCAATAGTACCGCATAAACCTTGACTACCTTTTGCTCTTATCATATTTGCATCAATAATACAGTTTGAGAATGTTGAATTAGCAGCACCGGAACCACATAAACCTGAATTGTAAGTGTATCCTTCATAATCGTATGTTGATTTTAATGTCCCGCCTACGTACATATTTGAAATAGTGTTACTACCAGAATTAACTGATACACCGGCTGTACTGCCTGCAGTTAAATTCATTTCTGTACGACAGTTTGTTACTGTTGAATTATATAATGTCGAAGCAATTCCAACAGCTGTATTTTCTCCGTGTTTAGAACCATTAGTGATAGTACCTTTTGTTGCACAATTTTCTATTGTTCCTGTGTAACTTCCAGCAATACCACCAGCATTTGCATTTGTAGCTGCAATGATACCGTTATATGTAGCATTTTCTAAATTCATTTTTTTAGCATAACCGACAATACCACCAATTTGTGCAAGTGCGATATTACCGGTTTGATTTATGTTTACCGTTGATGAGATAGCGGATGAATTGACCGTACCGGTAGAAGAACCTATTAAACCACCAATATTAACATTTGCTATATCTCCCCATTGACCAGTTGAAGGTGTACTATTGTTTGTAGAAGTAATATTACCTTGTACCTTGACGTTTTCTAAGGTTAATGTACCAGTTTGACTGTTAGTTAAACCACCAACATTTGTATTTCCGGATGTAATGCTGACATCAAGTGATAAATTTTTAACAGTACTGTTTCCGGTAATGCTGCTAAATAAAGCATTGTTTAAACCGCTGATAGTATAACCGTTACCGTCAAAAGTTTTGCCGGAAAGAGTTTTTGAAGCCCAGTTTTTACCAGACATATTGATGTTGCTCATCAAACGATAGTTCTTGCCGGTTGTCATACTCATTAACTGGTCAGCTGTGTAGATTTCATATACTCCATCTGCTGCCATATTGTTAGCATCAATATGTCCTGTTTGTAATGCAACAAAGTAGTTTAAGTTATCACCTGCTTTTTGAAGATTTGCTTCTGTAGCAGCAGAGATTACAACTCTATCGTCACCTTCAAATTTTAATTGATATCCTCTATCTAACATTGCTTGGTAAGTTAGGTCAACATAAGTTAGAGAACCATCAGTTGTTAGCTGATTTCCTTGAATTTTAGTTTTGTCTAGGGCAAATAAATAATCTTCATACACTCTTCTTGATTCGTTAGCCATCTGCAATTTTTCAGCTTCAAGTTTTGCAGCCTTGTATTCAATCTGGTGCATTCTTGAAGTCAAATTTAATAATCTTGCTTGTGAAGATGACAAACCCATTGTTAAATTTTCCTGTTTTTCCCTAAAACAACGCAAATGACATTGCGTTATTTTCGTAAACGACACATGCTGTGCCGGACTTTAATAATTTCGATGGATATTTTGGGTTTTGTTACAAAAATTTACAATGAATATTTCACATATTCAAGAGTCATTTTGAACTTGCGGATTTTCGGCAGGGCGACGGTTTCATTGTTATTCTGAACTTGTTTCAGCATCTATTTTTATTTGCCCTCTCTGGACGGAGAGGGTTGAATTTGTTAATGAGTTTTACGAATTTACAAATTCGGGTGAGGTGATTGTTTTCTATACAGAAAATTTTGATGTAAAAAATTGCACCCTACGAGCTATTAACCAATTATATTCTCTGCTTCATCAAGTATATCTTCTGCGTCTTTAATTATTTTCTGTGTATGTTTTTCATCTGGTGCAATATGAATATATGCATAGCCAATAGAGCCTAAATCAGGTTTTCTGAAATAGTTATCTTTTATGAAATCAATAGATGATTGCACATTTGTTTTAAACTCTTCACTAAAATGCTTGTATGGCGATGATTCGCAATTTAGTGCTTTGTCCAACTTTTGTGCATATATTGCGGGTCTTTTTCTAGCTTCAAATTTTTCCGGAATATTTTGTTCAAGTTGGAATAATATTGAATTTATCGGAGAAAATCCTAACGTTATTCCAATAATATCGTCAAATCCGTGCTGTTCTTTTAATGGGCTGTTTTCTCCAACAAGTTCGTCATAGATTTCATCAGTTGATGAGTTCTCATCAAGTCCCATTGTTTTTGTGTAAAGTTCTTTGTTTTCGTCAATGGTTTGTTTTACTAAGTCGTTGTTAAGGATGAAAATGTTGTTTGAAAGATATGATTTTTTATCTTTTAGCGGAATATCCAGAGTTCTTCTCACAAAACTATATTTTTCGTTGTTTTCAAAATATGGATAATTACCATTTAGAAGAATTGCAGGCTTTTTATCAAACATAAAATGCATTAGTGTCATCTTGTCGCAAGAAAATAAATTGCTGCGAAAATCGTCCATTTCATCATCGGAAAGGTCTTTTGTAAGCTCCATTTTGTCTAAATGATTATTGATTATTTCGTTCGATACTTTGTAAAAATCATAATCAAAATCTATAGAACCGAACTTTGAACCGTTGAAATTTATATTTGAGCAATAATAACTCGGAAACATCCCGATTTCTTTGTTACTTATAGGATTTGTTTGCTGTTTCGGAGTTGTTAGTTGTTGGCATCTACTAATTTGTGTAGGAGTATATTTGATATTTGAAATATTCATATTGGTTATAACGCTTCTGAAAATAATTTTTGCTAAAAATAAAAAACTTGAAAAAACATTCTAAAATGGTTATGATAAATATTATGGATGATCAATCTAAATTATTTGTAGATATAAAAGCAAAGTTAGAAGAGCAGCACAGACCTGTTGAAGATATTATTCAAATAGAAAAAGCATTTGAATTTGCCAAAAAGCTTCATGAAGGTCAATATAGAGTTTCCGAAGAACCTTATATTATTCACCCTGTTGAGGTTGCAAAGATTCTTGTTGATTTAAGAGCTGATTCTCATACGCTTATTGCAGGTTTTTTGCACGATATTCTTGAAGATACTGATACGCAGCCGGAAGAAATAAAAGAACTTTTCGGAGAAGATGTCCTTACTCTTGTTCAAGGTGTTACAAAGTTAGGAAAATTGAAGTTCAAATCAAAAGAAGAACGCCAAGCTGAAAATTTCAGACGTTTGTTTATTGCGATGGCTAATGATGTGAGAATCATATTCCTTAAGCTTGCAGACAGATTACATAATATGCGTACTCTGAACTTTATGGCACCTGCAAAGCAACAAAGAATCGCTCAAGAAACACTGGACATTTTTGCACCGTTAGCAAATCGTCTTGGGGTTGGTAAGATTAAGGCTGAATTAGAAGATTTATCTCTAAAATATCTTTATCCTGACAAATATTATGAGATAGCAAAACTTGTTTCTCAAAAAAAAGTTGAACGTGAAACAACCGTAAAATTGTTGATTGAAGATTTGACACACGATGTTCAAAAAAGCGGTATAAACGCACAAATTACAGGTCGTGCAAAACACTATTACAGTATTTATAACAAAATGCGTAGACAAAATATTGCCTTTCACGATTTGTATGATATCACTGCAGTGAGGGTTATTGTCGATTCCGAAAAAGAATGTTATGAGGTATTGGGGCTTATTCATTCACAGTTTAAACCTATCCCCGGACGTTTTAAAGATTATATCGCAATGCCAAAAGGTAATATGTATCAGTCTTTGCATACATCTGTTATTGGTCCGAATAAGAAACCTTTGGAAGTTCAAATTCGAACTTGGCAGATGCACGAGATTGCAGAATACGGGGTTGCTGCACACTGGAGATACAAAGAAAAAGGCTCTCAAAAGGCAGATTCAAGCACTGATGTTCAGTTTTCTTGGATGCGAAAACTTGTAGAGTATAACAATGAAACAGCTGATGCGGCTGATTATGTTAATTCTGTAAAACTTGATTTGTTTTCAGACCAAGTATTTGCGTTTACGCCTAACGGAGATGTAATCGATTTGCCTAAAAATGCTACACCGCTTGATTTTGCTTATCGTATTCACTCCGATGTAGGACATAAAACCGTAGGAGCTTTAATAAACGGTCGTATTGCACAGCTTGATTCTAAACTGAACAATGGTGATATCGTTGAAATTTTGACATCAAAAGTTTCTGCTCCAAAAATCGGCTGGTTGAACTTTGTTGCTACAAAACAAGCTGCATCTAAAATAAGACAATGGTTTAAAAAGAATAAGCGTGAAGACCATATTGAATTGGGTAAGTCAACGCTAGAACATGAACTTACAAAAGCGGTTTTTGAAGAACATCTTAAGAGTGGTGAACTTGATAAAATTGCAAAACAAATGAACTATGTTTCTTCGGACGATTTGTTTGCTGCATTAGGTTATGGTGAAACAACGGTTAATAAAATAGTTAATAAGTTGAAGAAACCTGAAAAATCTCAAGAACTTAAACTTGGGCATGAACACAAGTATTCTAAGAAAAGAGATATTGAAGGTCTTGAAGGAATGTTATATTCATTTGCTCGTTGCTGCTCTCCAATACCTGGTGAACCTATTGTCGGGGTTGTTACACGTTCGAAAGGTGTTTCAATTCACCGTTTGGATTGCAAAACTCTAGATGATATTGAACCTGAAAGATTGTTAGACATTAAATGGTCAGGCGTTTCTTCTGATAGAAAATATACAACAAGTATTAGAATTGAAACAGCAGAAAAACAAGGTCTGTTAAAAGATATTATTGCAGCTGTTTCTGATAATAATACTAATATTGTGTTTGCAAATGTAAAAGCTCGTCATAACAAATTAGGTATAATTGAGCTTGGAATAGAAGTTGATAATATTGATACATTAAAACTTGTTATGAATAGTCTACAGGCTATGCCTGAAGTTTATTCCGTAAAACGTGTTCAGACTGCGTTCAATCAATCTCCAAAACAATTTGCAAAGAAAAATACTAAAGCTGTTAGAAAAAATAAAACTCAACAAAATCCTCGTTAATTATTTATTTTACTCTATGTTTGTTTTATACTGGCTTTGTATAGTTTAGTTTAAGGGGAGAATAAATATGGAAAGCTTATTAGCGTTCGCACAGAGTAACGCATTGATTATTTCTACATCAATTCTTATTCTTGCGTATTTCTTTATTGCCACTGAAAAAATCCCTAAAGTTACAGTTGCTCTTGTAGGTGCATCTATAACTTTATTGTTGGGTTTATTGGGGCAAAATCAAAAAGTTGATGGTGTTTTAGACGCTCATTATTTTATCAATTATGTTGATTTCAATGTAATATTCTTACTTGTGTCAATGATGATTATTGTTAGCATTGCAACCAGAAGCGGTATGTTCAACTGGGTTGCAAATGAAATGTTGAAGAAAACAAAAGGACATCCTAAAACAACATTATGTTGTTTAGCATTATTTACAGCGGTTGCTTCTGCATTTTTAGATAATGTAACAACTGTAATTTTAATTATGCCAATTACTTTTGTAATTGCAGAAAAATTGGATATCAATCCTATTCCATTCTTAATTACAGAAATTTTGGCTTCAAATATTGGTGGTACAGCTACTTTAATTGGCGATCCTCCTAATATCATTATTGGTAGTGCAGCCGGTCTTTCATTTATGGATTTCAT
>JAMPEO010000068.1 GCA_023665105.1 Candidatus Gastranaerophilales bacterium
CCATTAGGCAAAACAAACGGCAAGTATGGAAGTTTAAAGCTTGGCGGTGGATTAACTTCCGGTCGACGTCATTTTAATTATAATGTTGTTGGTGGATATGTCAGATATGATTATAAAAAATTTGGGATAGATTTTGAAGTTGCTAATGCGGACGGCAGCAATGGTCGTTCCGGTCCTTCACAGGCTCACTCTAGGGGCTATTATACTACTTTGTATTACAATCTTACTAAGAAAATTCAACTTGTAGCAAGATATGACGAGTTAACTCCAAATTGTGATAATTCAAGTTATAAAACTCGTGAGTATTGGGCTGGGGTGAATTATTTTATTAAGGGGCAAGCTCTAAAATTTATTCTTAACTATATTTTTAGAGAAGATAGTGCTGCCGGTAATTCACACAGGATATTATTAGGAACGCAAGTTTTATTATAGGACTTCTGCAAGAATTTTTTCTGATTTGAATTTTTTATCAGAATGTCCTGAAAGATAGTCTTTTAAAAGATTAAAACATACTATGCAAATTTTTTCGGTAGCTTTTTTATCATATTCACTTTCATAATCAAAATCGAATTGAAGCATAGCTACAAGAAAATCTCTTATTTTGTAATGCATTTTTAGAGGAATATGATATTTATTATTGCATTCACTACAGAACACTCCGCATCTGTCTTTTGAGAAGTACATATCTTCTTCTAAGATTCTTTTGCCACAACAAAGACAAGTATCAAATTCAGGAACAATGCCTGAAATCAGCATCATTTTTAATTGAAATTTTATTACAGCAATTAAAATATCTTTTTTATCAGTAGAGTCAGAAATTTTGGTTAGTGCAGAATATAATAAATCATAAGTTTCTTTGGAACTTGGGTCGCATTCTAACCCGAAATTTGCAACAATTTCGGAAATATAAGATGATAGCATTAGTTTTAAAATGTTTTCTCTTATGTGTTTAAAGTTGTTTATTGTTTGAGCTTGGCAGACTGTGTCCAAGTTACGTCCTTTGGAGAACATAAGGGTATTGGCTGTTAATGAATCCATTCTTGCCCCAAGTTTGCTTTTCGGACGTTTTACACCTTTTGCAACACTACGGATTATTCCTCTATCCTTAGAGTACATAACAACGATTTTATCAGCATCGCTCAAATCATAAGAACGCAAGTTTATTGCGTCTGTTGTATAGTTCTTATCCGCCAAATCTTTATCTCCTGTTATTATTTTATAACAGAAATAGGGGTTAAGTCTATATATTACAAAGTTTTATTTTCTTTTTACTCGAACACCTTCAACTTCGTGAACAGCTTCAATTACGATAAAAGCTTTTTTATCAATAGATTTTACAATTTCTTTGACTTTTGCCATTTCTAATCTGGATACAACACAATAAGTTATAATTTTTTCATCTCCTGAATATCCGCCTCTACCTTTCATATATGTAACGCTGACATCCAATTCTTTCATTATAGCCTTGCCGATTTCTTTATAATATTCAGAAACAATCCTTACAGATTTAGAACTATTGAATCCATCAATAACTACATCAATAGTTTTTGATGCAATAAAATATGTGATTATTGCATACATCGCTTTTTCCCATCCGAATAAGAAGCCTGAAGCAGTGTATATTAAGAGGTTAAAGCCCATCAAAAATTCTCCAATACTTAAGAATGAGAATTTTTTCGATAATCGTATAGATAGTATTTCAGTACCGTCAAGAGAAGCACTATTTCGAAGAATTAAACCCACTCCTGCACCAAGTATGATACCTCCAAATATAGCAGTTAAAAATAAATCTTTAGTTACAGCAGGATGTATTTCGAAAATGTTTGTAGCAACAGATAATATTGTTACTGAATAAAAAGTTTGGATTACAAACATTTTTCCTAAAGTAGTAAAAGCAAGAAATATAAATGGAATATTTAAAAAGAATATTAGAGCACCAAGATTGATATGGGTGATGTGATTTAACATCATAGAGACCCCAATTACTCCGCCATCAATAATGTTATTTGGTATCAAAAAACATTCTAAAGCAAATGCTACAATAAAGGCACCTATAGTTAAAATAATAAACCTTAGGGTAACTTCCCTAACTATTTCTGTTGCAGTCTTTTGGGGAATGCTTGGTTTATGTTTTTTGAATAAATTCATTTAAATAAATTCCTTATTTCTTTATGATATTGTTTAAACCGAAAAAAGTACTTTTTTCTTCTATATCGTCGTTATTTACTTTAAGTATTTTTTCTAAATCTTCTTTAAGAGTCACTAAATCATCATATTTTTTGAGAGTCCCATCCATACATATAGAAACATCTCCTGTTTCTTCTGATACGACAAGACAAGCAGAGTCGCTAATTTCTGTTAAACCAATCGCTGCTCTATGTCGGGTTCCATATTTCCAACTTAACTTTGGATTTTCTGTTAATGGAAGCAGAACACCTGCTGATAAAATTTTGTCATCTTTTATTACCATAGCACCGTCGTGTAGTGGTGTATTTGGATGAAAAGCTGTGATTATAAGCTCTGCTGATACATCAGCATTTAATTTCGTACCAACGTCAGAATATGCACTTGGACTGACTTCGTTTTGAAGTACTATCAGAGCTCCTGTATGAGTTTTCGTGAAATATTTTACAGATTCAATTAACTCTTTTATTACATCAATGTTTTCGTTGTGCGATGAGTTGTGCGGATTAAAATTAAAGAATGTTTTGCTAATAAATCCGGGCTGTCCTAAATAACCTAAGAATCTTCTCAATTCGGGTTGGAATATTACAATTAAGCTTAACGCAATAAGAGTAACCATTGATTTCACAAACATACCAAGTATTGTTAGATTTAAAGATGTAAGTATTTCACTGAATATCCAAGCTAAAAATAAAAATAATAAGCCTCTTACAAGTTTTTCAGATTGAGTATGTTGTATGAATTTTTTATAAAATCCAAATACAACTATAACAATCAACAATATTTCCAAAACGCTCACCCAGTTGAGTGATGCAAATATGTTATTCACTTGTGTTTGTAAAGGTTTTATGAAAAATTCGAACATTATTTTAGCCTATCAGGAATTACGTCGTGTGAGATTAAATCATCTAATGATTCTCTATTTATAATAATATCAGATTGTGAATTATTTACAAGTACCATTGCAGGTTTTCCTACTCTATTATAATTGCTTGCCATAGAATAATTATACGCACCTGTATTATAAACGCACAGAATATCACCGGTTTCTAATTTTGGAAGTGTAATATCTTTTATTAAAATATCGCCAGATTCACAAAATCTTCCTGCAATAGTTACTTTTTCAAGATTTGTTTCATCTTTTTGATTTGCAACTTCTGCTGTATATTCAGCTTGGTACATACTAGGACGTGGATTATCAGACATACCACCGTCAATAGTTACATATTTTGTCATATTCGGAACTTGTTTCATGCTACCGATAGTGTATAATGTTATACCTGATGTTGATATAATGCTTCTACCAGGCTCAATGTATAAAGTAGGTGGTTCTATATTGTATTTCGCAATATGTTTTTCTAGTGAATCTATGATTACATTTGCAACTTCATCAACTGATGGTGGCATATCATTTTCAACATATTTTACGCCAAGCCCGCCGCCTATGTTTATTTCGTCTAAAGTAAAACCAAATTTTTTATCAACACGTGCAATTTCTTGTGCTAATAAATCTATTTCATCGTGGAAACATTGAGGTTCAAAGATTTGAGAACCTATATGTGCGTGTAAACCTCTTATTCTAATATTATTATGATTATTATTTATGTCATTGATAACATCATCCAGCTGTGTAAGGTCAAAACCAAATTTTGAGTCCAGTTGTCCTGTTTGAATGTATTCGTGAGTGTGACATTCTATACCTGGAGTTATTCTTAAAAGAACATCTACATTTTTATTATATCTTCCTGCCACTTTTGATACCAATTTTACTTCTAAGTAATTATCAACAGAAATACGTCCAATATCGTTTTTTATGGCGAAGTCAAGTTCTTCTTCTGTTTTATTATTGCCATTAAATAAAACATTTGATAAAGGAATACCGCTTTTATGAATTGTATACAACTCGCCGATTGATACAGCATCAAAACCAAAACCTTCACTATATAGAATTTTTGAAATGGCACTTGTACACAAAGCTTTAGATGCATACATCATTTTTGTGTGAGGATAATTCTTGAAAGCATTTTTATAATCGTTACAAATACTTCTTAATGTTGCTTCATCAATAACATATAGTGGTGTTCCGTATTTGTGTGCTAATTCAACAGTATCACAACCTCCAATGGTTAAGTTCTTATCTCTTTTTAATGTAATTGGTTTTATAAGCTGATTCGTTGTCATAAACTATCCTCTCTCAAATTCTTATATATTCTAGAATACCGTAAATATGCCTAAATTACAATAGTAGAACCAGTTTTTAACTGCTTGAATTTTATTTTTATTATGTTATAATCTCTACCTACCCTTTAGTTTTATTTTTATTGTGTTAGGTAGCTAAAGAATAAGAAGAAGGAGTGTTGCTATGGCTATAAAACCTATCAACCCATCTGATGAAACATCAAAGTTTAAAACAAAATTATCAGTCGCAGCAGGGGCTGGTATTGTAGCAGGAACCGGTTATTTTTCATCAAAAAAGAATTGGTTATATAAAGATGCACCATCAGATACTTTTGTAAAACAAGTTAGTAATAACTTGAAAAAAGATATGTCTTCAGAAGAATTAAAAGAATCTTCTAAAATTAACAAGTTTTTAAAAGATGTTGTTAATCCTGAAGTTGAATTAGAGAACTTAAAACCACAAATACGTGATAGCAAAGAATTATCAGATGCAATTAAAGCAACTCCGGAAGAACCTATTGAAGATGCAATTACAAGAGTATTTTCTAAACCGTCAAAAGAAGAAGTTAAACAAGAATTGATGAATCTTCAATATAAAACAAAAAGTGATAAAAAATGTAGTGAAAATACAGCATTAAAACTTATCCACGATAATTTTGATGCTAAAAATAAAAAACTTTTCAAATCTGAAACAACACCTGAAGCTACATTTAAAATGTTAAAAAATACAGCAAAAAAAATTCAAACTAAAGCTGCAGTTGTAGGCGGACTTGCAGGTGGTCTTATAGCTGGTGCATTATGTTTAGTTGCAATAGATGTACCTGGTTCTAATAAAAAATAAAACATATAAAGAGTTATAAAACAAAATAAATAACCGGCTTATTTTAGGCCGGTTATTTATTGGTAAAGTAGCTCATAAGCCGTGTTCTGTTTCTAGATAATCATCTGTCTGGTATTATGATTACTCATAATCTCTAGCGATTTTTCCGAGGTTGGCGAACAGCCTTTATAACCCTCGATTTAATCTTGCATTCGGGTAGGGTTTACCTGGCTGATACCTCTCGATATCACCGGTGAAGCTCTTAACTCACCGTTGCACCATCGCCTGTGACATTTGTCCATCGGCAGTCTTCATTTCTGTGGCACTATCCACCGACTCACGTCGTCCGGAGTTTCTCCGGTACCCTGTTCTTGAATGCACGGACTTTCCTCACTTGTTAAAGTGCGATTATCCGACTACTTTACCAAATATATACTAACATAAAAACAGGAATCTCATAAGAGATTCCTGTTTTTTGATGATTTTACTCAAATCTATGCAATAGCTGCTTTTGCTTTTTCAACTACCATTGCAAATGCTTCCGGTTCGTTTACAGCTAAATCTGCTAACATTTTTCTGTTAACAATGATATCAGCTTTTTTGCAAGCGTTTACAAATCTTGAATAGCTCATACCTTGAGCTCTAACAGCTGCATTGATTCTAACAATCCAAAGACGACGCATATTACGTTTTGTAGTACGTCTGTCTCTGTAAGCATATTTAAGAGCTTTCATTACAGCACAATTAGCAACTTTAAATATTCTGCTTCTTGCACCTTTGAAACCCTTAGCTAATTTTAATATTTTTTTGTGTCTGTTACGACATACATTTCCACGTTTTACTCTCATTGTTCAACACTCCTATCTTGAATACTTCTTGTAAGGTAACTCTTTAGAAACCAAGTCTACTTGTCCTGGTGCAATAGTAATATTGCCGAACAATTTACGTTTTCTTGATTCTGACTTGTGTTGAAGCAAGTGACCGATACCGGCGTGTCTTCTTTGGATTTTACCTGTTGCAGTGATTTTGTATCTCTTTGCAGCAGATTTGTGTGTTTTCATCTTTGGCATTTTATTTCTCCTTTTTTTGTCATACTCCGAGCAAGGCATACCAACGCACTATACTTCGGTTACTTTTTAGTTTACTATATAAAACTCTATATGCAAGTTATTTGTTGATTTTTCTATACAAATCTTTATTATTTCATAAATAACAAAAGAAGATAATAGGTTTATTATCTTCTTTTATAATGAAATTTTTGTACTTAAATACTTATCTTAGTTTTACAGAAACTGATCTCATTTTTTTTGTATATTCAAGTTTATCTTCTCTTGATAACCAGCCTAAGCCCATTTCTGTAAAGTTTCCATATAAATCTAAATCTTTTTTCATTTTTGAGATTGATACTTCACCTTTGTCTGATAAATAGTTGTAAATTAAGCCTGCTGCGTTGATAATTTCTTGTTGAATATCTGCATCTGCAGCTAATGTTGCATTGCTTTTTCTTTTTAATAATGCCATTGTTTTCTCCTTTGATTTTGTATATATACGTTACTTTAGGATATTTATTATATTATTTTAAAAAACTATTTTATGCAATATGATTTAATGATAAAATATAAAATATTATGATATTAAATAGAGTTTCTGATAAAAATAATTCTAAAATTATAGCTGAAAAGTACGTCAGTATAATAGATTCCGGTGTGGATTCTTCTCAAATTTTAGTTTTAACTCTGAACTCAATTTCTAAAAAAAATATCGTAAAAAATATATTAAACTTTACAAAAAATAATATTCTTTCTGATTTAAAAGTTTATACTTTTAACGGTTTAATTTATAATACTATAAAAGATAACTGGGCATATATAGAAGAGAATATAAAAGGTGAAAAAAACTTTCTTTTACCGAATCTTACCGGATTAGAGTTATCACAATTTTTATTAAAAGATATTATTCGCGAAATTGATGTAAAAGGTTATAATTCAAAAAAATCGTTGCTTCATCAAATTTTTAGAAGATATTCCTTAATAGTTAATAATAGTCTTTCAGAAGAAGAAGTTTCACAAAAAACGAAAATTCTAAAAGAATCATTTGCAAATGATGCACATAAAATTATACAAAAATATAAGGCTAAGACATTAAATCTGCGTTGTTTTGATTATTTACGTCAAGCACAAGTTTTTGGCTATATTTGTAAAAATACGGATTATTTTAGAAATATTAAATATCTTTTAATTGAGGACGCTGACGAATGTTCACCTTTAATATTGTCTTTTATTAAAAGAATTTCTTCACAGCTAAAAGATAATTTTATTATTATAGATAAAGATGGCGGCAGTAGATGCGGCTATCTTTGTGCAGAAATGAATGCTTTTGAGGAATTAACGAATATATTTAATGCGGAAGTTATAGAAAAAAATCCAGAAATGGAGTCTATAAAATCTTTGCAAGCTAATATTATTAGTGGTGAACAAAATCCCATTAAAGATTTGGAACTGGTAAATATGTCTAAGCGTCTTGAAATGCTTGATGAAGTTGTTAACTCTGTGAATAAACTTCTTTTGGATGGTGTTACACCAAATCAAATTTCTATAATATCTCCGATACAAGATAGAATGCTTAAATATACTTTGCAAGAAGGACTCGAAAATTGTGTTCCTGTTTTTATTTCTGGCAATGAGAAATTATCTGATAATTCATTGGTTCGAATGATTCTTGTTATTTTGAAACTATCATTAGGAATGGTTGTTGATGAATATGAATTAAGAATTATTTTATCAAAATATCTTGGTATTCCTA
>JAMPEO010000069.1 GCA_023665105.1 Candidatus Gastranaerophilales bacterium
GTGTTGATTGTGGCATAGGTAAGAAATAATCTGCTACTAATCTATGTACTAAATAATTCCTTTGACTATTACCAAAATTTATATTTATTCTTTTATATCCGTTTGCTGTTGTTACTTGTGATAATATTCTAGCGTTATATCCCTTATAGCTTTTAATTCTTCCCATGTTAGAAATAAAATAGTTGCCATTACTTTCTTTTATCTCTTTCCATTCTTCATTATCTAAATTTTCTATATCATCAATACAATATACTTTATCATGCACTTTGTAATATAGTTCTTTTAGCGTTACATTTACTCTTTTGTTATCATTATTAACAAGTTTAAACATATTATTATTTTTTCTTAAATATCTTTTAGTTAAGCTATTATATACTCTGTTATCATCACATAAATAATAATATTCTTTGTATGGTGTTCCTATCTGTTTCATGTTTATATATCCTTTCTTTTGTCTTAATTTCTTTCATGGATATATAAAAAACAGACATTAACACTTTTTCTAAATTGCCCTCACATTTTCATAAAATTGTGACATTTATCTAAAATTTATTATACATAATACTTTATTAGTCTATTGATAAACAATCAATTATATCTTTTAAAAGCCGCTTTTTCTCACTTCCTAGATTGTAATAGCAATTTAGCCAATTATAAAAGCTATTTACATGAATATCAATCATTTCCGCTACTTCTGCATAGCTGTCTATTTGTTCAACTGCTTTCAGTATTCTAATTTGCTTTCTTAAATCATTATCATTCATTTTTTAAAATCTCCTATACTTATAATATTTAATGTAAAACCTTAATATATAAAAGCCTTGCCACACTGATAACAGTGTAAACAAGGCTATTGATAGGGAATTATAAGGTTTTCTTTGATACTATATATAAAAATTGTTCTAATACTTTTTAATGTATTTGCCCAAAAGAAACATATTACCAGATTATTACCAGAATACTACCGGGGCTATATTTTCAGGATTTTTATTTTTTTGTTTCTCAATATCGGCTTGTGGTGGTCTATTCACTCCCCATATATGATTTTTATTTGCATTAACTTTTACTTCCTGCTTTTCCATGTACTCTAAAAATGCTATATTATTTATATCTGTATTTAAGCTAATTTCTAACATTATAATCACTCCTATATTTTACTTTCCGCTAACTGAAAAATCGGCTAAAAAAGCCTTTTTTATTATCCTGCTTTTGTTCTTCATTTTCCGCTTGTGTGTCCTGCTTATCAATCAATAACTTTGTTTCCATAGCTTTTAACTGTTGCTGTTGGTCTAATAGTCTTTGTGTATCATCTAAACTTTTTAAAAGGCTTTCTATTTGCTTATCTTTCTCTTGTATCTGTTTATCCTTTTCCGCTAACTGATTTTCTAATATGTCAAGTATTCTTTCTATCGGCTCTTTTGCTTCTTCCTGCTTACTCTCTTTAGTATATAAATCTTTTAGTGCTGTCTTTCTTATTAGCGTTTTGCCCTCAACCTCTTTCAAGTATACTTGTATGGGATTGTGTGGCTTTTTAATTCTTTGATATATACTTTGTTGGCTAACTCCTGCTAATTCCGCAAAATCTTTGATTGATATGTATTCATTATCCATAAGCTAAACCCCTTTAGAAAAAGTTTAAAATATTCAATACCATTTTAAACCATGCTTTAATACTTGACAATAGACAAAAATTTTTTATGGGCTTTTCTTCAGCAGAGGGAACACAAGCCGCTTTAATGTGGCAGGGGCAGAGGGCTTTTATTTGGGGCTATTTCCGCTTTTAAACCCTTTAGCCGGACAAATACCCATTGAACACAAAAAGCCCTCTGTGGGGCTGTTAGAGGGCTTGTAGCGGCAGAGGGCTATTTATCATCTTTGAATAAATCATAGATTGTCATTTGTCCTTTTATTTGCCCGCTATTTTCGTTTATCTTATCTATTGTTTGCCTATAACTGAAATATCTATCTAATGTTTCTTTTTTCTTTATGTAGAACGCTATTTCTATTACTTTTCTACCTTTTGTTATTGTCTTATATTCTACTTCTAGTTCTGTATATTCGTTTATTTCTGATATTGCTTTATCTAATACATACTTTTTCAAGTGTGCAAAATTTTTGTAATTATCATCTAAAAATAGCAGATGTTTAAATTTTTCAATTTCAAAAGAAATATAACTTTGATATGAATAGCTTTTAAATAATTCAAAAAGCCTTATAGAGTGTTTGCTTTTCAGTGCAAGTATATTATAAATTTCATACTCTGTAAAATTTCTTTTCAAGTCAATTAGATACTGTTTTAAATTAGTATTTAATAATACTCTTACTTTACCCTCTCCATTTATATATTCAGCTTCACTAAACCATCTAAATTTGAATAGTTTCTTTTCTGTTTGTACCCAATAACTTTTATTATCCAGATTATCTATAATTTCTTTAAATTCACTATAAAAGTATGTTTTATCTATTCCGCATATAGCACAAAAATCATCTACTCTTATTTCAATCTTATCTAGTTCTTTATCATTTGGCTTTATTTTACTTATAGCATATATTATTAGCTTTTGTTCCGTTGCTGTTAGATTATAACTTGCTTTTTGTATTAAATCATTATGCTTTACAACTAACATACTTCTTTCTTTATCTAAATCATTCATAGCGGTTATTATCCTCATACAAAAGTTTTATTATATATGCGATTATATCAAAATCATTGTAAGAAGTCAATAGCCCTACTTACAATAGCAAGGAATTTCTTACAATAGCAAATTATCCACAAGGTTTTTCTTACAATAGCCCATGAAAAGTTATCCACAAGACTTTTCTTACAATAGAACAAGACTTTTCTTACAATAGAACAAGGTTTTTCTTACAATAGATTTTCCGGAAAAGCCGCATAAAATCAAGCGTTTTTGGCTTCCCCTCATTCCCCTAAATATAATAAATATTAAAAATATTCTATCTATCGCACGCATACACGCACACACGCAAGGAAAAATTTTCTAGTGGCTATGCTTCAGCAAAAGCAAAATAGCCCTCAAACGCTCTCATTTGCCTTTTAAGCGGTTTTTGTGCCTTTAGCCTAACAAAAGTACCCTAAAGCAAATTAAAGCCCTCTGTGGGGCTTCTAGCGGCTTTCAGAGGGCAGAGGAAACACAAGCGGCTCTGTATTTGGCTATTTGGGGCAGCAGTCGGCAGCAGGCGTATAAAGTCCAGCTTATCCGGCAACATACCCACAAGCCGCTAGAACGCTCATAGAGGGCTTTAAAAGCAATTAGCCGGACAAATACCCATTGAACACAAAAAAGCCCTCTGTGGGGCTGTTAGAGGGCTTTACAAGGGTATCTGCTTTTTAGTCTGATGTATATGTATATACTGTATTACTATTTCCTACTTTAAAAGTTATTGTAAATGGCATAGATACAACTTCATCTGGTACAGATTGAACAAAATACACTTCTTGCTCTTTTAGCGGCTGAATATGCCAATTACTACCCATTACTATACTTTGTGTATCAAGCTGTTGCATATTATAATTATATTTATTATCAAAAATTACTGTTATTTTATTATACTCTCTTAATTCGCTATTGTAACCATCAAAAATTTTATATGAAATTTGTTCTCCACCATTATTTTTTATATTTAATCTCATTACAATATATGTTTCTTCCTCTTTATCAGGAAAATATTGAGAATACATATTTGTATCTTCTACTAAACTATGTACTTCTTGCTCAAAATCAACACTATTCACTGTTATTTCTAAATCATTTTCACTGTCTGACGCTGAAAAAGTTGTATCACAAAAAATATTATAAATTTCATTGTTGTCTGTACTGTTTTCTCCTGCTTCTTCTGATTGCATATAATTAACATCTTTATCATGTGTTTCTGTACTTTCTGTAATCTCTGTTGCGCTGTGTTGTTCTATTTGCTCTTGCTCTTTACTCTCTAAATATTTATTATATTCTTCCTCTGATAGTTCTTTACCGTCAACAAAATAATGATTTTCTACTTGCTCTTGTGATTTCGTTGCACTATTGGCACTACCACACGAACAAAAGCAAACCATAATAGACAACATTAACAAACTACATAACATTCTTTTTTTCATTCCTTTTACCTCTCTTTCATGGTTTCTAATGGCTTCATAACCGCTAACGGTTATTCACATTATACACCATAAGCGATTATCATTCAAGTACAAAATTTATTAAAGAGGGATATAAAATGATTGTATTTGACAAGTTATGGGAAGTAATGAAAGAAAAAAACATTTCTCAATACAAACTGATAAATGATTATGGTATTAGTCCGGCACAACTTACACGATTAAAAAGAAATGAAAATGTAAAGGTAAATATATTAAATACTCTATGTGAAATATTAGACTGTAATATATTTGATATTATGGAATATGTAAAAGAGGATAGCCGGAAAATATAAACAATCCTGCTATCCTGCTTTAAACTTATTTTTTCTTTGCTTTTGTTTCCGCTATTTCCTTTGTAGCGTTTTTATATTTTCCTTTAAACCATTTTAACGCTACTAAATAGCCCCCTTTGCGCTCTTTTCCGTTTTTATCTGTTATTATTTCTTCTTTCTTTGCTTTAAATTCTTCTAGCCCTTTTGTATCTTTCTTTTTTTCAAACCATTTTATTATATCTTTTTCAGATAGCCTTGCACTACTTTTCTCTACTACTGTATAGCCTTGACCGATATACATAGTCACTATTTGTTGTTCAATCGGTGTCAATTCCGCTGATACTGATATTTTCTTTGTTTTTTCGCTGATTGTATAATTTGCCATTATATAACCCTCTCTTTCTTAAAAATGTATATAACCGCTTATATTTTAACTAACATAACACAAAAGAAAAGAAAAAGCAATACAAGCGGAAACATTTTTTATAATTTCCGCTTGCTATCCTACTTTTAATCTATATCTAAAATAATTTCTGGTGCTATTTCTACTACTAAATCACTACTATAACGCTTTTCTAAAGCTATTTTATATTGATTAGCCATAAATTCATTATCACATTCAAATAATACATGATTTTCACTATCTTTTACAATATATGTTTCCTCATGCACATATTCAGCATATCTTAATCTAATAGCTTGCCAAAACCATTTAGCATAACTACAACAAAAAATGCTGTCTGGTGTATAGTCTTTCGGGCTTTCTTCTTCTATGTAGCCATTCCAGAGATTAAAAGCAAGCCTACAAACCGCTTTAGAACCGCTAGTTTGCCATGCTTCATTGATTGTTTCCGGCTTTATCTGGTCTGTACTAAAATCGAAAAGCTGATTGATGTTTTTTCTAGCGTCCTCTGATATGCCGATACAGTAAAAAAATGCTTTATGGTAACAATCCCACACTTTACAACATTTCTCCATAGCAATATAAAACTCTTTGTGTCCATAACAACTAAATCTTACTTTCATTTCCGCTTACCTCTCTTTCATGCTATTGCCTATTATACTACTATAAAACCTTTATAAAGTCAATACTAAATAATAGTATATTGAATATTATTTAGTATTGACTTTTTCATACTACATATTAGCTTTTACGATTTCAGTATATTTTTTTAATGTATTTCGGCTAATATCGTACTTTTTCATTAAATCTACTTGCTTTATGCTTCTATCATTTAAGAAAAGTTTTATATCTTCTTCTAATTCACTTGACATTTTATCTAATGTGCCTTTACTTCTGCCTTGCTTCTTTTCACTTGCTTCTATTCCGTTTTTAATACGCTTTATTAAAATAAGTCTTTCTTGCTCTACTCTATCTAATTCTACTATCAATAATAGTTTTACAGTACTTTCAAGGCTTGTTTTTGCAACTAAATTTTGCTTTTCCGCTACATTTAAAAGCTGTTTAATATATGGTGTGCTAACTGTCTGATTATCAATGAATATTAAATCTATACCCTTTTCCAGTAATTCCATATACTTTTTATATCCTGCTTCTGCTTCTCTTGTAAAGCGGCTAATATCCTTAAATATAACTATATCTCCACTTTGTAATAGTCTTTCTAACCTATTCCATTCTTTTCTATTATCAAAACTTTTTCCGCTAACATCTTCTTGAAATTCCGCTACAAACTCTATATTATTAGCTTTTGCGTATTTATCAATAGCCGCTGTCTGTCTGTTATATTTCTGTAAACCTCTTTCTTCTTTTGTTGATATTCTCTTATAGCTGAAATAATTACACATTGTTATCTCTCCTTTTCTGTCATTATAACTTATGTTTTCTTGACACTATAATAATAACATCAAACTAACTATTTGTCAATATATTTTGACACTTTTTTAAAAAACTTTTTTGCAATAAGTTATTTTGACACTTTTACAAAAGCAAATAGAAAAGATATACAAAAGCAAATAGAAAAATAGCGGCAACTGCTTTATTATATCCTGCTAGTTGCCGCTACTCTCTCATATATCCTTTTTCTATTCGCTTTTGTATATCTTTTCTATTTGCCCTCATACTTTTAATTATCATTTAAAAGCTGTGTTACTCCCTCTACTATACTCTTGCCTAATGCTTTTCCTAATATACTCCCTATATTATTTATTTTTGATGTATTCTTTATATAAGAACCACTTACACCATTATGAATAGCTTCTAACTTACTATATGCTTCATTTGCTATTTCAGTAGATACTAAATCAATTAAAGGTGTAGCCGCTTTCTGTATAGCTTCATCAATCACTTTTTCTATATCTTTTTCCAGTCCGGCAGAGTTCATTATATATCTATCTCTTTTAACTTCTTTTCTTAATGGATAACTTAAATCTCTATGTGCTGATACAAAATTATTATATAAATCATTTGTATCTAATATCATAGTATATCTATTATTTACTTTTTCAGTCTGTATTGCATATCTTTGTGTTGGTGTCATTATATAATACTCCTATTATTAAATTGCTTTTGAATAGCTTTAGTAATACTCTTTCCTATTTCGTCATTTTCTTTTGATGTAAAATTAAATTCTATATCATTCAATGCTTTTAGTATATATTCCGCTGTTTTTCTCTCTTGCTCTCTCTGTCTTGATTTCTCTTGCCTAAACTCCATAAAAAAATTATGCTGATTATTGCCGCTATTTTCAGACATTTGTTGTAATATAGTCATTGTGTCTAATCTCCTATTGTTTTTATTGTTAAAGTGGTCTGTAAATGTATTATTTTCTGTTGTATATATGTATTATATGTAATATTTCTCTGTTGTAATTCAATATACCATATATTAAAAAATAATATACCTCTAATAAAAAATAATATACCTATATCAAATTTTACTATACTATTAAAAATTAAAACCATTATCCGCTTTATGTGGTGTTATTAAAATTTGTTCTTCTTCCTTTTCTTTCGGTATCTCATAAAAATCATAATGGTTAGAACCGTCTTTAGATTGCACTAAATACCCTTTTTTCACTAACTCATTAAAAGCTGATTGGTATGTAGTATCTTTAAAGTTACACCATGATAAACAATCTACTTTCGATAATGCAAAAGTATGATTATTTTGGTTTTTACCTAAATATACCCACATTTCAAAAGTAGTCGGCTTCAATGTGTGCATAGCGTTTTTAAGTGCTTCTAAATTGATAGCTGTGTATATATTATCTTTATTGTGTACTGCTTTTTTTGTGGTTATTATGCGCTGATTTGGATTGCTTTCCATTCCTTATAATCTCCTAACATTTTATATATTCAGCGGTTTTCATAGCTTCATAGCATTATAAGACTAGCTTACATGATACTATAAAGCTACATTTCCGCTCATTTACTGCTTTTTTCATATTCACTATGTACTTTTATATGGTTTTCCTTTGATAGCCATACAAGATTATCTGCTTTATTATTTAAGCTATTAAAATCTTTGTGGTGTACTTCCATAAGTGTTGATTGTGGCATAGGTAAGAAATAATCTGCTACTAATCTATGTACTAAATA